>DASTKI010000211.1:0-5833 GCA_035716045.1 Ktedonobacterales bacterium | reverse complement strand
CAAAGTGACCACGGTCGAGATCAAGGACGTGGAACTGCCACAGACCATGCAGCGCGCCATGGCCAAACAGGCGGAGGCCGAGCGCGAGAAGCGCGCCAAGGTGCTGCTGGCCCAGGGCGAATACCAGGCGGCGCAGACCCTCGCCGACGCGGCGCACCTCATCTCCACCGAGCCCGCCGCGCTTCAGCTCCGCTACCTACAGACGCTCACAGAAATAGCAGTCGAGAAGAATTCGACCATCGTCTTCCCGTTGCCGATTGATCTGGTCGAGCCGCTCTCGGCGCTCATGCGCCGTGCGGCAGGAATGCCCGAGCCAGCCTCCGCGCCCGCCGACCCCGTGCCAGCCACGCGCTTGCCCTTCGCGCCGCCGCTTCGCGACAACTAGGCGTCAGGCGCGCCCGTCTGGGCGCCAGCCCGCTCAGCCCTCCGGACCCGCTTCGTCGGGCTGGGCTGGCCGGGCGCGCTTGCGGCCTCCTGGCTTTTGTTTCGCTGTCTCGCTCGAATGGCTGACCTCGTAACGGGCCTGCTCCTCCGCTACGCGCTGGGTATCGCCACGCCCGCGCTGCCCGCTCCGCTTCGCCACTTCACGCAGCGCGCGGCGCGTCCCCTCTTCTTGCCCGGCGCGCGCGGCCGCCTCCTGATCTGGCGTGATCGCCTCTGGCGCGTCGGATGGCTCGTCGAATCCCGCCAGCTCGCTGGGGTCCATGCGCGTCGCCAGCCGCAGGAGCGCGCCCCGCTGGTTCGCGTGGCGTCGCAGGTACGCGTCCAGCGATGGACGCCGGCCCGCATGTAGCTCGCTCAGGAACAGCTCCTCCACCGCCATATCCTCGAGAGTCGGCGGCTCGTCGGTGGCGCCGTCAGGGATTGCGTCCTCCTCCGGAGACGCCTCGTGAGACGCTTCGCGCGCCATGCGCACAAACGCGGGCGCGACGATGTCGGGATCGAACCCCAGGGACTCCAGCGCGCCCAGGATCGCATCAACCACCTTCGCCTCACCCCCGACGCCTTCGGCGAGGCTCCGTTCCTCTCGCCGCTCCGCGAGACGCGACAGGAACACATCCGCATGAATCAGCTTGCCACCAGCGGTCTCCTCCGCGCCCGCGCCTTGCTCCTCCGGCCTCGCGGGATCCGCGCCAGCCAGAGCGTCAGGCTCCCTCGGCTTCTCATCATCCGCCATGCGCTGGCTCCTCTCCTTCACCCGGCGCGGCGCCCTCATACCAGGCCCGCAGCCGTCTATACGCGCGCTTCAGTGTATACCGCACAGCCCTGGTGGTGACCCCGCCAAGCGCCTCCGCAATGGCGCCTTCGTTCGCGCCAGCCCAGAATCGCAGGACCACAGCCACCCGCTCGCGCTCCGGCAGCCGCCCGACCAGCGCCCGCAGGTCCGCCAACTCGGCGAGAGAGAGCCGCTCGCTGTCTCCAAGAGCTCCCGCCTGCGTCAACGCGGCGTCCTCCAGCTCACTCTCGCCGCCATCCAGCATCCGAGTGAGTGACACCGGCGGCGCAGCGCGACGTCCGCCTGCGCGTGGTCTGACGCGCCGCAGCCAGGCGTCCGCGATGTGGCCCTGCGCAAACGCCAGCGCACGCCCAAAGAACAGCTCCCATGCCGGATCCTCGCCACAGGCGATGACATCCCACAGCCGCAGCGTCTGCTCCTGCGCCAGGTCGCTCGCGTGCTCGCGCCATTCGTCCGCCGCCAGCGTCAGCCCAGCGCTCAGCACCGTCCGGCGGACCCACTTCCCCGTCAATCCCTCGATTCGCCGCGTTAGCGCGACGAACAGCGCCTGCGCGTCCGCCTGCCTGCCCACGTCCACTGCCATGCGAACATAGTGGACCAGCGCCCCGCGCGAGACGCACGTCTGCGTCTCGATCTTCAGCAGGCGCGCGCGCAGCTCCACGGGATCGAGTGTTTCCAGCGCGCGCAGCTCCTCGGCCAGGCGGGCGCGCGCCAGCGCCACCAGTTCCCCGCTGCTCTCGCTGGCCCCCAGCATGTCGCGCTCCTCCGCCATACGCCCGCGCCCCATCGCGCTGGCCTTCGCCGCATGATACGCGAGCCATCCAGAGGCGTCAAGCGCCCGCTCGCTTTCCTCGATTGGCGCGTTTGCGCGTCTAAGTGAGGCCACGCCGCTTCAACTCCTGGCGAAGAGTCTGGGCGAGTGACGCCATCTCGTCATCCGAAATCGCGAGAATTCCCCTGGAGACGTCAAGGGCCGCTGCTTGCTGCCGCTCATAGGGGACGCCGGGAGGTAGCGGGGCGACGTGCCAGTGCACATGCCGATTGCCCTGCTGGCTGCCAAGCGACAGGATGTAGATCCGTTCGGTGGGGACCACCTGGCGCAAGGCTTCAGCGACATGGTAGATCATCCGTTGGAGCGCAAGATACGCGTCGAGGGTACAGTCTCCCGTGGCCTGCTCGCGGTGTTCGCGGGGAGCCACCAGGGTATAGCCATACAGCACAGGATACTTGCTCAGGAACACAACAACCGCCTGGTCCTCATAAATCATGTGATGAGGATTGGCGCCAGCGACAAGCTCGCAGATAAAGCACGGGCCTTCCTGCGACCGCTTTTCGTAGGCGCCGACATCAAACGGTTGTGAATGGAACACGCCTGTTCTTCTCCTCATTATCCGGCGGAAACGAACGGGAAGCTCGCCACTCCTCACATCTGCCGCGCGTGGCAATACTGACCGTTCTCCAGTCCTATCCCGCTCCTATGCCGCGCGTTCGCTCCATGCGCCCATCGCTCCACGCACTCAAGCGGGCCGTGCTCGACGGTAGCGCCCACACTGCCTCGGCAGCCGCAACCGCCGCCGCCGACCACACGCCTAACCCCCACCGCACGCCCTCAACTGGCGCGCGCTAGCCCGCACAGAATCAGGAATAATCCCACCGCGCGCGCCAGAACACCCGCCTGGCTGGACGTGCGCCACTTCCCGCGCGCACACTAAAGCGCAATCCATTGTACCGCGTCGCCCACTGGGCGGCTCCGGCTGGTGAGGCTGAATGCTCTATCTCGTCGCGACCCCAATCGGCAACCTGAGCGACATCTCCCTGCGCGCGCTCGATACGCTTCGCGCGGTGGACATCATCGCCAGCGAAGACACCCGCAAGACCGGGATGCTGCTCGCCCACTACGACATCAAGAAGCCGCTGATGTCCTTCCATGAACACAATGAGCGCCGCGCGGGCGAGCGCATCATGGGCATGCTCGAAGCGGGACAGTCTGTCGCGGTGGTCACCGACGCCGGCACGCCCGCTATCTCCGACCCCGGCTTCACCCTTGTGCGCGAGGCTATCGCGCGCGGGCTAGAGATGACGATGATTCCCGGCCCGGCGGCGCTCATCATGGCGGTGGCGCTCTCCGGTCTGCCGACCCACTCGTTCACCTTTCGCGGCTTCCCGCCGCGCAAGTCGGGCCAGCGCCGCCGCTTCCTCGCGGTGGACCGCGACGCGCCGCACACGCTCATCTTCTATGAGAGCCCCTACCGCCTCGAAGCGTTCCTGGCTGACGCGCTGGCTGTCTATGGCGACCGCCGCGCCGCGCTGGCCAACGACCTCACCAAGCGCTTCGAGGGCATCAAGCGTGGTACGCTCTCTGAGATCCTGCGATTCATCCAGACGGAGAAGCCACGCGGCGAATATGCGCTGGTAGTCGCGGGCGCGCACGAGCGCGCGGGCATCTCCGGCGACGAGAGCGACGATGAAGCTGATGAGAGCGATGACAGCGACGAAGGCGATGAGAGCGATGAGAGCGATGACAGCGACGAAGGCGATGAGAGCGATGAAGGCGATGAAGGGGGCGTGGAATGACGGTGGAGTCAACTGAGCGCGACGCGAGCCAGGCCGCGCCAGACCGCGCGCCCGACGAGTTACGCCTACCCCACGGCGCGCTGGCGCTGCCCGCCTTCCTGCCCGACGCGACGCTCGGCGTCGTGCGCTCGGTAGACGCCGGGGACCTGCTCGCGGCGGATACGCCCGCCGTCGTCATGAACGCCTACCACCTGATGCGCCGCCCCGGCTCCTCCACCGTCCAGGCGCTCGGCGGGCTGCATCGCATGTCCGGCTGGCCGCGCCCGATTATCACAGACTCCGGCGGCTTCCAGGCCTACTCCCTGATTCAGCGCAACCCCAAGCTGGGTTCGATCGGCCCAAACGGCATCACCGTCCGCGCCGAGGACAGCGACCGCAAATACCTGCTCACCCCGGAGAAGGCCATCCAGCTTCAGTTGAGCTACGATACCGACGTCGCCATCTGCCTGGATGAATGTACCCATGTGGACGCCCCCGAAGAGCAGCAGTGCGCCGCCGTCGAACGCACCATCCAGTGGGCGAAGCGCTGCCGCGCCGAGTTCGACCGCCTGATCGCCCAGAAGCGCCTGCCGGAAGATCAGCGCCCGCTGCTCTTCGGCGTCATCCAGGGCGGAGGCTATCCCGACCTGCGCCGCCGCTGCGCCGAGGCCCTGCTGGAGATTGGCTTCGACGGCTACGGCTATGGCGGCTGGCCGCTCGACAGCCACGGCAAGCTGCTGACCGAGATCATCACCTATACCCGCGCGCAGATTCCCGCCCGCTACCCGATGCATGCGCTCGGCGTTGGCCATCCCGCCAACATCGTCGCTTGCGCCGAGGCTGGCTATGCCATCTTCGACAGCGCCATGCCCACCCGTGACGCGCGTCATGGCCGCCTCTACGTCTACACCGCCGAGCGCCCTGCCCTGACCACGACCGGCTCCGACTGGTTCCAGTACCTCTACGTCGAGGACGAGAAGCACATCAAGACCAGCGGCCCGATCTCGCCCTGGTGCGACTGCTACACATGCCAGCGCTACTCCCTGGGCTACCTGCGCCACCTCTACAAGGTCGGCGATGGCCTCTACGCCCGCCTCGCCACCCTCCACAACCTGCGCTTCATGTCGCGCCTGATGGCCCTGCTACGGGAGCGCTCCCATGCCGGCTGAGCCTTCTCCGGGCGCGCTCGACGCGCTGGTAGCGCAGGTTCTCGCCAGCCCGAAGTACCGCGCCGTCAGCCCCGACCTCGTCCGGCGCGCTGGCGCGATTGAGCTTGCTAAGGCGACCAATCTCAAAGAGGCCGTCAAGGCGACCAAAAACCGCCTGCATCAAGTGGCGGGCGCGTATCTGGAGAGCCCGAGCTACAACGCCTGGCTGGCGGAACTGCAGGCAGCCTTCGCGGAGGGCGAGCCAGCGGCGCGACTGGCGCTGCGGCGCGTCATGGGCCGCCACGCCTCCACCCGCGAACGGCTGCCCATCCTCGATGAGTTCTATGCCCAGACCCTCGCCGGCCTTGGCCCCTTCCATCGCGTCCTCGACATCGCCTGCGGCCTCAATCCGCTCGCCATCCCCTGGGCGCCGCTCGCCACCGGCGCTGAGTACATCGCCTGCGACATCTACAGCGACCTCGCCACTTTCCTGAACAGCGCCTTCGCCCTTCCCGGCCCGTTCGCCGCCGTCCACGCCCGCGCCGAGACACGCGACATCCTCAGCGACCCGCCCGATACCTCGAACGCTGACCTCGTCCTGCTGCTCAAAGCCATCCCCTGCCTGGAGCAGGTGGACCGCGACGCGGGCGCGCGCCTGCTCGCCGCCATCCGCGCCCCGCGCATCCTCGTCTCCTACCCCCTGCGCACGCTCGGCGGTCGTGCCGTCGGCATGGAGCGCCACTACGACGAGAGCTTCCACGCCCTGCTCGCCCGCATCGGCGGCTCCCACTGGCGCGTCACCCGCCACACCTTCCCCACCGAGCTGGCATATCTCATCGAGCGCTAGAGGCCTGTAGCGCTGCTGATCAGCGCATACCCAAGCGGGTGGAGCCTC
>DASTKI010000210.1:0-24643 GCA_035716045.1 Ktedonobacterales bacterium | reverse complement strand
CGCTGGGGAGCGGCGCAAGGCCTGCGCTCGGCGGTGTACTTCACCGTCGGCACGGGCATCGGCGGTGGCGCGCTGGTTGATGGGCGACCAGTGCATGGGCTGCTCCATCCTGAGATGGGGCATCTTCCCATCGCCGTGCTGGCCGGCGCTCTGTCGCCATCCGCGCCAGGCTCTTGCCCGTATCATGGCGGCGCCTGCCTGGAAGGCGTCGCGTCGGGTCCCGCGCTGGCGATACGCGCGGGCCGGCCGCCAGCGGCGATACCCGCTGATGATCCCGCATGGGAGGACGAGGCGCGCTATCTCGCCTATGCGGCGGTGGTCGCCACGCTCATGCTTTCGCCCCAGCGCATCATCTTTGGCGGCGGCGTCACGCTCAATCACTCCCACCTCTATCCACGTATCCGCTCCCACTTCCTATCCATGCTGAACGGCTATCTCAAGAGCCCCATCATCACCGATCAGATCGAGACGTATATCGTCCCACCCCAACTCGGCCATCGCGCGGGAGTATACGGCGCGCTGGCGCTGGCGATACCCGCGCGGCAGGCGTCAAACCAGGCGGGCGTCAGCGCATGAAGCCTGTAAATATCTCGCATTCGCCCCGTCACCACATAGATGAAGCGGATAGGCGTTCATAATCATCATGCGGGTAAGGGAGCGTGGGTGTGCGGAAAGCCTCGCGGCGACCGTTCTACCATGATTTTGCCTGGGCGTATGAATACATCATCGACGCGCCCCTGGCGGAGCGCTGCGCGTTTATTGAGCGGGTGATTCGAGGCGCGCTCGCGCAAGCCCGCCCACGACTGCTTGATGCTGGATGCGGGCCGGGCCACTACAGCGCAGCCTTGGCGCAACGTGGATTCCAGGTGGTAGGACTGGATTCATCAGAAGACTTTGTGCGGCAGGCTCAGGACACATATGGCCAGGGAATGAATGCGCCTCAATTCCTGCATGGCGATATTCTCCACCTCGGCGATCTTGCCCCGTTCGACGCTATCCTTTGTCGTGGCGTGCTCAATGATCTACTTGATCCAGTCGAGCGTCAACGCGTCTTTCACGAATTTGCGCGCGCGCTCAATCCGGGCGGCCTTCTCCTGTTCGATGTGCGTGATTGGACGAAGACCGTTGAGCGCATCGAACAGCGCCCAGAATTTCTCAAAACAGTCGCAACGGATCGTGGAACGTTGACGTTCCATAGTGCAACTATATTGGATTTTCCCGCGCGCCAGATGCGAATACACGAATATCATCACCTTCAAAGCCGTGGCGGAGAGAGCAAGCAAGCGTATGATTTTGTGATGCAGTGCTGGACGCATGAGGAAGTGGCGGAATGGCTTTATGCCGCGCGGTTTCAAATAGTTCAGGAATTGGGAGCGTATGACGAGCGGGTGGTGAGTGGCGCGACCGATCGCATGGTCATCTATGCGCGCCTTCTCGCCTGATCGCTTGCCACCCACCACTCGTGTCAGCGCTCTGGGGTGTAACGGAGGGGCGTCACACCCACAAAGGTAGCCTGAAGGCGCAAGCCACTCGCAGGCGAAGTTTCAGCTAGACCCCAGAAAGCGTCGCGCGTGATCTGACCAGACTGCCCAAAGCCCTCCTCGCATCGGCGCCGCGCAAGCGGAAGATACAAAGCGGCTCCCCAAAACTCGCATCAGATTTGGATAACCAGAATATGAGCCGCCAGCGCGTTTCCCTTGACACCGAGCTCCCTCCCTCTCTACAATCCTCACAGTAGCGCATAAAGTTGATATATAAAGTCAACAATACTCAGCCGCGCTTCCGGGAGGGAATGGCATCATGTCCACCGGGACGGTATCGGCCGCGGGCGATATGCCGCGCGTTGACACCCATCTGGTCAAGTTTTCTCAGGCGTGGACGGTCACATTGACCGCGCTCGCCTTCGTGCTCCAGTCACCCTGGCTGGTGGTGGTCGCCGCGCTGTGCCTGCTGATCAGCGCCGCCGTCCCCGCCGCTAGCCCGTTCCGGCTGCTCTATCGCTACGTCGCCCTGCCGCTGCGCCTGCTCAGGCCGCGCATCGTCGAGGACGACCCCGCGCCGCACCGCTTCGCCCAGGCCGTCGGCGCGACGTTCCTGATCGCCAGCAGCGCCCTGCTGTTCTCCGCGCCGGGGGCTGGCGCGCTCGCCTGGGCGTTCGAGCTGGTCGTCTTCGCGCTGTCGCTGACGAACTTCACCGTTGGATTCTGCATGGGCTGCTTCGTCTACTACCAGCTTGGGCGGATCGGCCTCATGCCGCGCGTGCGCTATAGTGGCGGCTTCCGCTGGCGGGGGGCCTGAGCGATGCTGGGAGATACCTTGCTTCGCGTGGCCGCGCTGCTGTCCGTCGCGCTGCTGACCTGGGCAATCGTCGCGGGCGTCCGCGCCTATGCCGCGGCGCGCAAGCGGCAGGCGCTCGCCGCCGCGCCCGCGTCGGATCTGCCCGGCCCAGCTAGCGCCGAGGGCGCGCGGGTGCTCGCCTTCAGCAGCGAGGACTGCGGCCCCTGCCACACCCTCCAGCGCCCGGCGCTCAACCGCCTGCTCGATGCGCGCCAGGGCCAGGTGACGGTCGTGGAGATTGACGCGCCCAGCTCGCCTGAGCTGACTCGGCGCTACGCCGTGCTGACCGTCCCCACGACCGTCGTGCTGGATGAGTCGGGGCAGGCGCGCGCGATCAACTACGGCTTCGCGCCGCTGGCCAGGCTGCTCGCCCAGGTGGACGAAGTCCTGGCCGCCTCAGCGGCCTGAGCGCGCGAATATACGCTATTCTGAGCCGGCGAGGATGGAGAGATTCATCCTCGCCGGTTTCTCACGCTCGTGGGCTACAATTCAGGGCATAGGGGGCGGCGAGCGCCTCGGGAATTGACCGTGAGAGCGGGAAGGAGCGCGCATGGCGGCTCGTATGGCGTATGACGCGATCGTGGTGGGATCGGGGCCGAACGGGCTGGCGGCGGCGATCACTCTGGCGCGGGCGGGCCGCTCGGTGGCGGTCTATGAGGCCGGGGCGACGGTCGGCGGCGGCATGCGCTCAGCGGAGCTGGCGGCGCCGGGCTTCCTGAGCGATGTCTGCTCGTCCACGCACCCACTGGCCATCTCCTCGCCCTTCTTCCGCTCACTGCCGCTCAAGCGTTTCGGACTCGAGTGGGTCCAGCCGCCCGCGCCACTGGCGCACCCACTTCCTGACGGCCCCGCGGTCATCCTGGATCGCTCCATCAAGGCGACCGCCGAGCGCCTGGGTCCCGACGGCGACGCGTGGGAGCGGCTGATGGGGCCGCTGGCGCGCGACTGGACCATCACCGCCGATGCGTTCCTGGGGCCGTTGCGCCCGCTGACGCTGGCCGCGCATCCCCTGGTCGCCAGCCGGTTCGGGCTGAGGGCGATGCGCTCGGCGAGCGGGCTGGCGCGGTCGCGCTTTCGTGGTGTCGCGGCTCGCGCGCTCTTTGCCGGGCTGGCGGCGCACGGCATGCTGCCGCTGGAGCAAGCGCCGAGCGCGGCGTTCGGGCTGGTTCTGGGCGCGGCTGGGCATGCCTCCGGGTGGCCGGTGGCGCGCGGCGGCTCGCAGGCGCTGGCCGACGCGCTAGCCGCCTATCTGCGCGAACTGGGCGGCGAGATCGTCACTGGGGCCTACATCGAGTCGCTCGATGAGTTGCCCCCGGCGACGGCTATCTTCTGCGATGTAACGCCGCGCCAGCTCCTGCGTATGGCGGGTGAGCGCCTGTCAACCACCTATCGCGCGGCGCTGAACCACTACCGCTACGGCCCCGGCGCCTTCAAGGTGGACTACGCGCTCGATGGCCCGGTTCCCTGGCGCGATCCGGAGTGTCTGCGAGCGGGCGTCGTCCACGTCGGCGGCACGCTGGGCGAGATCGCGGCCTCCGAGCGCGCCGTCGCCCAGGGCGATACGCCAGATCGCCCGTTCGTCCTCGTCGCGCAGCAAAGCCTCTTCGACGACACCCGTGCGCCCATTGGCGGGCAGACGCTCTGGGTGTACTGCCACACGCCCCATGACTCACGCGTAGACATGACCGAGCGTATCGAGGCGCAGATCGAGCGCTTCGCGCCTGGCTTCCGCCAGCGCATCCTGGCGCGGAGTGTGATGGGGCCTGCGGCGCTGGAGGCCTACAACCCCAACTACATCGGCGGCGATATCAACGGTGGCCTGCAGGACTGGGGGCAGCTGTTCACCCGGCCCGCCATGCGGCTCAACCCGTACGCGGCTGGCGCGCGTGGCCTGTATATCTGCTCATCTTCTACGCCGCCGGGTGGTGGTGTGCATGGAATGTGCGGGTATTGGGCGGCGCGCGCCGCGCTTGCGGGCGCACTGCGAGGGAACGCCTGGCCCTCTGAAGGGACGTGACGACGATGACCGCGCCAGAATGGCTCGACCAGGCGATCCTCATGTGGGGATACTGGGGTGTGCTGGCCGCGGTCATGATCGAGACGATGGGCGTGCCCTTCCCCGGCGAGACGGCGCTGCTGGCGGCGGCGATATACGCTGGGACGGGCCGCCCTTTGAGCATCGAGTTGGTCATCCTGGCCGCCGCCACAGGCGCCATCCTGGGTGACAACTTCGGCTATATGGTCGGGCGATATGGCGGCTATCCACTGGTACGGCGCGTCCTGCGGGCGTTTCGCGTCCCCGTGTCGGCGCTGGATGGCGGTCAGGCCTATTTCGCGCGCCATGGTGACAAGACGGTCTTCATCGGGCGCTTCTTCTCCATCCTGCGCGTGACCGTCGCCTTCCTGGCGGGCGTCAACCGCATGCCGTGGCGGCGCTTCCTCATCTGGAACGCCCTCGGCGGGATCGTCTGGGCCACCATCTTTGGCTTGCTGGGGTACATACTGGGCCGCAACCTACCGCTGCTCGACGAGGTGCTGAATGTCATCGGCGTCGGCGGGACTATCCTGCTGGCGGCGGCTATCGTGGGCGGGATCATCTTCTGGGTCGCGCGCCGTCGCGCCGCGCGTCGCCGTATGGCCGCCCATCGCCTCCCAGAGCGCACAGAGGCCCAGGAGGAGCGCCCCGACGTCTCGACGCCGGAGCGGATTACGGAATGACGAGGCGACGCGCGATCAGCGCACTCGCCAGGGCGCGGACTACGGCTGTGGCGCCAGCCGGGCCGCGATCCAGTCTACCAGCGTCCGGGTGTAGAGCGGGCTGATCGAGGCGATATCGAGGCCACCGTTCAGTGTCGGGTGGTGGCTCGCGCCGGGTAGCCGCGTGACCGTCACATCGCCAGCCGCCGCGCGCCGCCATACCGCGATGCTCTCGTCCGCTGGGGTCCATTCGTCATCCTCGCCATAGAAGAGCAGCGTTGGGCATAAGACGCGGGCAAAGATCGGCTCGGGATCGAAGTCCATGTCCTCCCATACGCCCGGCGGCGGCAGCTCATCTGGGACGTAGACCAGCGGGAACCAGGGCTGGGCGGCCATCCGGTCTATCAACGCCTGCGTCGGCTCCCGCCCGGCGCGACCGCGCAGGTACTCTTCGTAGGCGGCGCGTAGCTCGGCGACCTGCGCCAGCGCATCGGCTCCGTACCCCGCGCGGCGCACCTGCTCGGCGGTCCCGTAGCGCATCTGTCGGGCAGGGCTGACGCCGGTGGACGCGATCAGCGCCAGGAAGGCCACCGCATCCGGCGCGATGCTCGCCGCCAGCGGTGCAGCCCAAGCACCCTGGCTGAAGCCCCACAGTCCCAGCGGCGCGTCCCCAACGCCTGGGACCCGCTGGAGAACCTGGAGCGCGGCCAGCGCATCCTTCGCCTGAAGCTCCAGCGGAATATCACCGCCGTCCTCGGATGGCCGCCGGTCAAAGCGCAGCACGGCGACGCCGCGCGGTGGCAGGATGTCCGCGAGCTGGCGAAAGAGGAACTGGCCGCGCGATGGCTCACTGGCGGGATGCAGCGGGACCAGTCCGCCACGGACCGGCCCAGCGGCTGGAATGGTCAGTGTCGCGGTGAGCGTGGCTCCCTCACTGGCGATGCGAAGCTGCTGTTCGGCCATGCGTCTCTCCCCTCGCTGCTGTATGGGCCGGCGATGCGGGTAGCATAGCATGAGAGGGGCGAGCGGCGCGCTCCCCGCTCACTCGCGAATGATCTCGCCGTTGTTGGTGATCGCCGGGTCGGGCGTGTAGTCAGAGAACTCCAGGTCCCAGATGTGGCCCGGCTCCTCGCGCGTCTCCCAGCGGCGCAGCGCGCCAAGCAGCACCTCACGCTGCAGCCTGGGCTGATTGGGCAGCCCCAGCGGGTCGCCCAGTGTAAAGCCAACTGGGTGAATGGCGCGCGGCGGCCCCATCTCGGCTGACGCCTGGGGGACGAGCGTAATCAGCACCGTGGGCAGACCGAGCATCTCGATCTCGCGTTGAATCGCAACGACCGTGCGATGGCAGAGCGGTCAGCCGGCGGTCAGCAAGACGGCGTCGGCGCGCGAGCGCTCGATGACCTTCGCCATCTCCGGCGCGGCGCGCTCGTAGAGGTCGCGCAGGCGCTGGCTGTAGCCCATGAACCCCAGATGCTTATCGCCCACGCCGCCGATCACGCCTTCCGCCGCCAGCTCACGCAAGCGGTCAATCGGGAAGACGCAGTTGATATCCTGGTCGGCGTGGCGGTGGTCGTAGTGCTCATGCGTCACCATCAGCTGGCTCGCCTCGACTTCGCCAGGGATCAGCCGCCAGGAGTTGTCGCCCGCCAGGTCGAAGGGCTCCTGGCCGCGCAGGTGAACGCCCGCCGTCGAGACCAGCGCGAAGGTCGTCTCGCGCAGCTCGCGGCGGCGCGGGGTATAGGGGATGCAGCGTCGCGACATCGCCATAGAGGATGTCCTCTTATTCTCGAATCTTCTGAGACACGAAGGTGAGCCGCCGCTGAGCGCGCGGCGGCTCACAGGCGCCACGGCATGTCTATATGCTAGAGCCATGCGAGCCCCAGGGCGAACAGGCGCCCGGCATAGTCGCGCCGGCGGACTCTTCGCGAATGACTGCCAGGGCGGGAAGAGGTCAACTCCCCCTTTCCAGTCCGATCAGCCCGCGGGCAGCTCGCGGGTGAAGAGCTGGCCGTAGTTCGTCACCGCCGCACGTACGCCGGACAGGCGCAAGGCCTGCCAGAAGGCGACCTGATTGGCCGTCAGCACCGGGCAACCCAGATCCTCCTCCAGCGCGTGGATCACGCCTACAGCGCGGAAGCCGTTCCCGCCAAAGAACACCGCCTCAGCGTCCGCCGGCACATGCTCCCGCGTCCACTCGTAGATTTGGCTGGGGTGAACCAGCCGCTGGCCGCTGGGCAGTCCCGCCGGAGCGGCGTGGACGACCTCGAAGCCTTGAGCGCGGAAGTAGTCCGCGCCCATCGCGGTGAGATCGGCCGCGAACCAGGGCGGATCAATGAGAGCGAGCCTGCGCGCTCCTAGCGCGCGCAGGGCCATTGTCGCCGCCGCGCAGGTAATGACGACCGGAATGCCCCGCGTGCGCCCCTCGAGGCGCGCCTTGAGCGCCGCGTCGTCAGCTGCGCCGCGCATGTAGCTGCTGCTGGTGAAGGCATAGGCGATCGCATGTAGCGGCGCGTCGGCCAGCGACTCGGCCGCATCATCCACGTATGGCGGGTCTGCGAAGGCGCGGACTGGTTCCAGGGCGATCGTCGGGTTCATCGCGCCGCCTGGGGCCATCACCGCGAAAGGTATGCGCGCTGCGTGGATAGAGACTCCATCCGGAGCCATCGCCTGGAACTCCGACTCCGGCCCGATGTCGGCCTGTGGGGTTAGCACGCCGATGCGCGCCCGCCAACCCCAGCCATCAGCCTGCCACATAAGTTCCTCCTCACATAGCTGACTACTGCTCTGCCGCCATTCCCCACCGCTCGGTCGCATCTCCACATGATCCACGGGTCGCGGGCGCGCTCCAACTAGACGCCTTAGCTGAGCTTGCGCAGCACGTCGAATAGCTCTTCGCTATCCGGGACCTCGCCCGTCGGACGGTGGACGTGAATCCACGCGACCCTGCCAGCCTTGTCCACCACGATCAGCGCGCGCTCCGGAGCGCCGCTGGGAAGCCGCACGCCATACGCGTCAGTGACCTTGCCCTGTGGATAGAAGTCGGAGAGCAGCGGGAAGGTGACGCCAATTTCCTTGGCCCAGTGCGACAGTGAGTGCCGACCATCCATGCTGATGCCGAGGACTTCGGTATCGTAGGAGCGGAAGCGGTCCAGCTCGGCCTCGTACGAGGGCATCTGCGCTGAGCAGGTTCCGCTGAAGGCCGCTGGGAAGAACGCCAGCACGACGTTCTTCTCCCCGCGATACGAACTCAGCGTTACCGGCCCGCCAGTAGTCGCCGAATTGAGGGTAAAATCGGGCGCCTCATCGCCAATGGTGAGGGTGGCCGTCCGGTCCAAGCTAACATCCGTCATGCGCCAGCATCCTGTTCCGCCGCGCCCAGTCGCGGCCTGTCATATGCACAACCGCCCGTGGGCGGGAGGAGCCTCCCACCCACGGAAAGGATTGTAGCGTGCGGGCCAGAGTTCAGCAAACGGCATGCGATCCATGGCGGGATGGCTAGCGGTCAGGCGCCCTCTCTACCCGCGCCGGGAGCCGACTGGGGAGCAGGCGCCGGTAGATGGGGCGCGCGCGCAAGCAGCCGTCGCCAGCCACGGGCCAGCGCGTTGTACAGCGCGCGATCCGCTCCTTCGGCCACGAGGATAGCGTAGAGCACGTCGGGCAGGTCGAGCCAGGTGCGCACTGCGAGATAGCGCGGCGTCCATTCCGGCAGGAACTTGTTGTTGAAGACCTCCAGCGAGCTGGTCTGGAAGGCCAGGCTGCCCAACCGCGCTAGCGCTCTGCCGCCCCATCGGGCGGACAATCCGGAGAATGTGGAGAAGTTGAGGCTGGCGGCGCTGGCGCCGCTCTCGCGCAGAGCGGTCAGCGTCCCCATCAATAGCAGCTCCATCGCGGCATTGGGCGCGGCATCCAGTCGTCGCGTCAGGTCTAGCGAGTAGTAGCCCTCGCCGCCGGGTAGCAGTGTCAGGTAGGCGACCGGCTCGCCCTCTGGGTCGCGCAGCAGGCCGATGAGGCAATGCGCTTCGTCGGCTCCAGGAAAGCGCCCCAGCGTCATCGCGCAGCCATAGTTCATGCCGCCCCGCCGCGCGCGCCATTCGGCGTCAATCCGCTCTAGCGCCGCGCGCGTCCGCTCGGTGATCGCTGTGGCGGGCGCCAGCTCGCTGCGATAGCCGCGCCTGGTCAATGAGCGCTGCGCCCAGCGCATCTTCTTCGCCAGCCGCTCGACGCTGAAGGTCGCCAGGTCTACCACCGCCTCGCGTCCAATGGGTAGCGTGCGCATCCCAGCCGCCGCGGCGATGGGCCGCTCATCGCGCGAGAGCGCCACGGCCGCTGGGATCAGCCGCTCGCTGCGCAGCCAGGCGCGGAACTCCTTGTACACCAGCGCGCGCGCGCTGGCTGGCCCCAGGATCGCGCCCACCTGGAGCGCCACCCGCCCGACCAGCCGGTAGCTGATCGCGCCGCGTCCATCCGCCGTCATGAATGTGCGCACGTCGCCGCGGTGGGCCAGATAGGCGAGCGAATTGCGCGACGAGCTCCCCAGTCGCAGGTACAGATCGCGGGGCGCGTCTTGCCGCCCGATGCGCGCCAGCGAGGTCCAGGAGATGACGATGAACACGGTGATCAGAAAGACCGGCAGGGCGAATTGCGCCTCACGCAGGAACATGCGCTCCAGGCGCAGACGGCGCGTCATGATGACGGCGAAGCGGGCCGCCGCAGGCCAGTTGACGCGCCACTTCGCGATGCGCGCCTCCAGCGAGCGTAGGCCGCGCACGACGCCATGTCCCGCGCGGGCGTAGAGCCACTGGAACGTGGCCAGCATCAGGCCGAGACGCGCCAGGTCCACCACCGTGTAGCGCATGGGAATATCGTGGAAGCGTCGTCGCGCGCGCCAGAGCGCCATTACCAGCGCCAGATTGATCAGCGCCTCCTCGACATCCAGCCCCTTGAGCAGATTGACTATGACCGCGATGGCGGCGCAGAGCATGAGGGTATAGGCGGCGCGGCGGTGGCCAAGCGCGGCCGGCCACGCCAGCAGCAGGATCGCGACGCCCGCGAAGAGCGTCACATGCTGCGCCGCCAGCGTCAGCGCCACTGGCGCGACGCGCGTGAGCAGCATGAACCGCCGGGGCCAGACGGGCAGCAGCGTCGAGGCGATATTGACCAGCCCAACCAGACAGATCAGGGTAGCTCGCAGCGCGATTCGCATGCCGCGCGTGTCCTTCACATATTCCATACACCAGGAAGAGCGCCAGAATCCGGCCAGAATCCGAGTATAGCAGGATGCGCCGCGCGGCAGTTATCAAGGCGGGACAATTAGCGCGGTGAGCTGCGTCTAGGAGGCCTGGGAGGACAGCGACACACGAAGGCGCTCGATGTAACGCCACATCGAGCGCCTTACCATGGGCGCCAAGGGGAGAAGATTGCTCTATCCACCCGCGCTGGCGCCCAGGACCCGCATGAAGCGATCAGGAGGCGCGCCGCCACCGTTCGCTCTCCAGCAAGGAGAACGGTTCCCGAACGTACCATTCATGCGGAATCGCGCGCATCAAGAGCGCGCAGTCAAGCTCGGCGGAGCCAGGAGGGAAGCGCTTCTGATCGTCAAAGAAGGTGGACTGGACTCTGGTCACCTGTAGCGGCTCGACTCGCCAGCGCTTGCAGCGCAGCTCCAGGGTATCGAGGATTCCTGGCTGGTTGGTGTCTGAGTAACCGAGCGCGCCATGCTCGAAGAACGCGGACGCTTCCTCCAGCGACGCGAAAATCGAGCGCTCAGGCAGATCAGGCGCCAGCCGCGCCTCGACCGCCACCCGCGTTTCTCCATCGTCGCTCGCCATGTCAACGGCGAAGGTCCCATCCGCTTCGGCCACCTGAAAGCGCGCAAGGTGGTGCACGCCGGGAAACAGCCTGCCCCCGATCAGCGTGTTGAACCGCGATGAGGTGTCTCGCCGGGGTATGTAGACGCCTTCCCTATGATGGACGCCATGCTCATCCCACTCCACCGCGACACGATGCGCGGCGTTTTCTGAGGTGAACCCAACCTGCGCGGGGAGCCCGCGCGGGCGGATATCTTTCAGGCGGATGAGGCAGATGCCCGCGATGCCCATTCCATGGATGAGCTTTGGCCGAAATGGGGCAGGCAACATTTGCTGGAGCGTGGCGGAATCAACCCGGTAATTGATGAGCAGCCGCCGCGCGATGATGCCTTCGACAGTGGGAATGTACATGGTATACCTCCCAGCCCATAGGTGATGAGCGCCTCAACATGCCAGGGAGCGCTGGCTCTTTGTTATCTTCGTGTCAGAGTATAGGCGCTTGGGGGAGGGACAGGCCACTCGGAGCCCGCCGCCTGCGAAGGGGTCATATCACGCGCGTGAACGCGTTGAGGAGCAACCGCCTGTTTGATATATTCGCCGGTTGTGGGTGTGGTGTGAAGGTGTGGCTGCGCGTCGAGGAAGGTGAAGAGGTATAGATGGGGTGCCAAGGGGCGGGATCGAACCGCCGACCCCAGCATTTTCAGTGCTGTGCTCTACCGGCTGAGCTACCTTGGCGTGGCGACGCTATCCAGCGCCGCGGAGCATAGTGTATCATCGCGCCCGCGGCGCTGTCAACGCGCCGGAAAGGATGCGAGCTGTATCTATAAGCTTACTTGCGCGCGCGAACGTAGCTGACGCCCGAATAGCCCAGCGCCTCGCGCGCGACACCCCATGCGACGGCGATGGCGATGACCTCGATGAGGACGATCATGCTGATCCAGAGCCACAGGAAGCCAAGCTCGATCGCCTTCGACTGCGCCAGGATCATCACGAAGATGACGCCCGGCGCCAGCGGAAGCGATAGGCTCAGCAGCACAACGGCTAGCCGGTAGAAGCCGGTGATGAGTGGATTCTGGAAGTTCTTCGGCGCTTTGTATTCCTGCCCCGGTCGCGCGCGCGGAATCGTGACGAAGCGCTCGCTCTCGGAGGATTGCGTCGCGGTCTTTGTATCTGCGCTCATGGTGAGAATCCTGGTGGCGCCCACTACGCGGCGCCGGTGAGATCAGCGATCACGTGGCGACCCAAGCGCCCGTTCACTGTAGGAAGTGTAGGCCAACCTCGGCTTGGCGTCAAGCAGGCTGGGCTTTGTGCGGCCCGAGCGCTGGCCAGAGGTTGATGAGCAGGCAGGCCGCCAGCGCCAGCCCGATAGGCCCCGATAGGCCGAACAAGATATTCACTGTGGTCGCGCCAGCGCCTCCCAGTCCGGCCAGCGCTGGTGTCGCCAGCAGCGCGCCCACCCGCAGCAACGCCGCGCTATCCCCCAGCCATAGCGTCGCCCAGACCAGCCCCGCCGAGAGGATGCGGCCGCCGGAGAATCCAGGCAGCATGCGCGGCGCGATGCCACAAATCAGCAGCGCGACGAAGCCTAGCGCCAGGCTGTGGCGAATGGCGTCCGGCGAGACTGGCGTCACGCCAAACAATCCGGCAATCCCATTGACCGCCAGGAGTATGCCAGCGAGCAACGCCCAGAGGTAGGAGCTGGCGACGATAGCCACGAACGGGCCGTATGACCCCCGATCATGCGTGATCTGCGCGCGATAGTCGCGCTCGCGCGCTCGCGGCGCGGGCGCCAGCGCCGCCACTTTCTTCGGCAGCCGCCCCCGGAGCGCCAGTGCGCGGATGAAGCCGCCAATGAAGACCATCAGCGCCGCGCCCATCAGCAGGTCACCCAGCGCGCCGAGCCATCCGACCGCCGTCGCCAGGCTGATGAGGCTGAACGCCAGCCCGGTGTACCAGAGGCCCGCCAGCGGCCAGAGTATCCGGCGCGGGAACGGCTCCAGGCCCGCGTACATCGGCAGCGTGCGCGCCGACATCCCCAGCGCCAGCGGGACCAGAAAGCCGAACAGTCCAAGCGTCACATTCGCCTGATCGCCGGTGTAGGGGATGACGCCAGCGGCGCTGGGATAGGCCAGCGTGATCGTGTTTGCGAAGTTGACGACCGAGCTGAGGCCTAGCGAGAGGAACGCGCCGCCAATCAGCGGCGCCACTCCCCATAACGCAGACCGCTGTCGCATCCCCGGGCGGCCAAAGAGCGTCAGCCCTAGCGCCGTCACCGCGCCCAGCAACGCGGCCAGCTCCAGCGCGCCGCTCAGGACCAGCGCGACGCGCCAGAACGCGCTGGATGAGGCGGCCGCCAGCGGCTGCGCGATTCCGCGCAGGACCAGCCCCGCGACCAGCGCGCCAAAGATCCAGGGAACGTACCGCTGGAGCGCCAGCGCCTCGCCGCGCAAGCGCGGCACGAAGTGCAGCGCCACGCTCAGGGCGAACAGCCCCGCCCAGCCATAGAGCTGGAGGTGGCCATGCGCCTGCGCCAGCCCTAGCCACCACGGGCCGTTGACCAGCCCGAGCGCGTATGTGGTGGTGAGCGTGGCCGCCATCGCGAAGCCACCCACCACGCCCAACGTCAGCGCCGCCCGCAGACCGGGCGCGACCAGCGCGAACGCCGCCTGGTCATGACGAGTGGGAACCAGCGGAAGCGCGAGATGATTCCTCATGTCCGAACTATCCGATCAAACCTGTGCGACAAGTGATGAAATCCCGCGATGAGCCAGCGCGAAGGCGCGGCCATCCCCCTAGCATGCTCACATATCTATCACAGCGGCGTCACGTTGCGATGCGTCTTTTGTCGCACTTGTTCCTAGGCGCGCTACAATAGCGCTTGAACGCGGCGCGGCGCGCGATGGGCGCCAAGCGGCTCGGATGAGATGAAAGGAAGGCGCAACGATGCTACCCGGACGGCGGCCTGTTCTCCTGTTGCTCAATGGCGTCATCCACACGATGGACGCGAGCCAGCCATTGGTTTCCGCGCTGGCGATTGATCGCGCTTCGGGGCGCATCCTGGCCGCGGGTGACGACGCGGACATCCGTGCGCTTGCTGGCCCGCTGACCGAGACGCTCGATCTGGGCGGGCGCGTCGCGCTGCCCGGCTTTACCGACGCCCACACTCACCTCCTCGGTACAGCCCAGGCTCGGCTGGATGTGGACCTGCGCGATACGCGGTCGGAGGATGAGGCCATCGCGCGAGTCAAGGCGCGCGTCGCCACGACCCCGCCGGGCGTCTGGATCACCGGCCACAGCTGGGACAAGAACCACTGGACGCCGGAGCGCTTCCCCACGAAGGCTTCGCTCGACGTGATCGCGCCTGACAACCCGGTTGCGCTGGACAGCCACGACTACCATTCATACTGGGTCAACTCTGAGGCCCTGCGTCGCGCGGGCATTGACGCCAACACGCCCGATCCATCCAGGGGGCGCATCGAGCGCGATGGGGACGGGCAACCGACTGGCATGCTCTACGAGTCTGGCGCGACGGCCCTGGTTGACGCCGTCATCACCCCGCCGGACGATGACGCGCTGCTCGCGGAACTGCGCCGCGTCTTCGCTGAATTGCGCGCGCGCGGCGTCACCGGCGTCCACAACATCGAAGACGCCCGCGCGCTGCATCTCGCGCAGCGCCTGCGCGCCTTGGGCGAGCCAAGCCCGCGCATGCTGCTCTATATTCCCCGCCAGTCCCTGCCCGATGCGCTGCGGCTCGGCCTGGAGGCGGGCTTCGGTGATGACTACCTGCGCTTCGCGGGTGTCAAGATCTTCATGGATGGCGCGCTCGGCTCGCAAACCGCCGCCATGCTCGATCCCTATGAGGGCAAGGCGGGCGAGGCGGCGCGCGGCCTGCTGACGACCACCGAGCCAGAGATCGAGCGCGTCGTGCGCGAGACGGCGGAGGGCGGAATCGGCATAGCGATCCACGCCATCGGCGACCGCGCGGTGAAGACCGCGCTAGACGGCATCGAGGACGGGCTGCGCGCGGGCTCGCTCCATGCGAAGCGCATCCGGTTGGAGCATGTGCAGCTTGCCCGCCCGGAGGACATCCAGCGCATGGCGCGCCTGGGCGTCGTCGCCTCGGTGCAGCCGTTCCACGCCGTCGTTGACCGCTACACGGCGGAGCGCTACTGGGGCGACCGCTTCCGTCGCGCCTATGCCTACAACACGATGCGCCAGGCAGGCGTGCGGCTCGCGCTCGGCTCCGATACGCCGGTGGATACCGCCGACCCGCTGCGCATCCTGCACGCCGCCATCAACCGCTGTGATGACCGCGCGCCCGACGCTGGCCCATGGCTGGCCGATCAGGCGCTGACCATGCGCGACGCGATCTACGCCTACACCGCGGGCGCCGCCTGGGCCGGCGGGCAGGAGGACAACCAGGGATCGCTCACCCGTGGCAAGCTGGCGGATATCGTCGTGCTGGCCGAGGACCCATTCACGCTGCCCCCAGAGCGTATCGCCGGGGCGGAGGTCGCCGCCACGCTGATTGGCGGCGAGTTGGTCCACGGCGCGTTGGAGTAGCCGGGCGGCTCAGGCCATTGGCGAGGTATACCAGCCCTTCAACGTGCGCGCCGCCGGGAGCCAGTTCGGCGAGAAGGGCGGCACGGACCATGCCCAGAAGTAGATGCCGTGGATGTATGGGTCGCTCAGCGCGTAGAGCAGCGCGGCGTTATAGGCCGCCGCCTGCAACGCGGGGTCCGGCGGCGCGCTCGTAGCATAGTCGAAGGGGCGGAACAAGGCGTCGGCGCTGTTACGATAGCCAATCTCGGAGAGGAATATTGGCCTTCCCAAGCGCCGGGCGAACACGTCGAGCGGCTCGCCAGCGACCTTCGCCCACAGCTCCGCGACCGCTTCGGGAGAGCGCGGCTCGATCGTGGTGGCGATTGTCCGGTAGAACGAGATACCGATCGCCGCCAGACTGGGATCGCGCATCCATACGCGCAATGAGTGGGTGAGCGCTGAGAAGTTCATGTCGTACGTCAGCCGCCCCGAATAGACCGAGCGCGCCTGGGCGATGAGCCAGTACCAGTAGATGGCTGGCGCGCCTTCCAGGTCCTCCAGCTCGGTGCCAACGGCCATCTGTTCCACGTGTGTGCGCTGGGCGACCTCCATGTACGGCTTGAGCGCCTGCCAGTAGCTCTCGAACCACGGGCCGATATCCTTGGGGTGATGCGGGAAGTGAATGGCGCCCGCCCAGCGCGAGCCATCCGGCGCGGGTGTCTCGAGTGAGAGCAGCGGCTCGATGAAGACCTTGAATCCGCGAGCGTGCGCCGTCGCCACCCCCTCAGCGAGGCTGGCTGGAGTCGCTGACGCGGGATCGGCGTAGACCGTCGTGGAGTTGTACGCCACCTGGCGCAGGTTGATCGTCAGCTCGATCCAGCGCGCCGCCGTCTGGTCTTGTATCTCGCCTAGCCCGATGCCGTAATTGGAGTCATGGGAGGTGTAGGCGCTCGCGCCCCAGCGCGGGAAGACAACGCCAGTCTGAAAGTCCGGGCGTAAATACTGGACGGGCGCTCGCGGCGCGGCGGGCAGGAACGCTTCGGCCAGCGCCTGGCCGGATGGCGGCGTTCCCGTCAGGAAGAGCCACTCGATCGCCACACTGCTGATGATCAGCAGCGCCACTATCGCCAGCCGCCTGAGCCTACGCATGCGCGCCCGCCCTTCGCTCATCCGCGGATAGCGGCGTCCGCGCCGCGTTGTCCCTGGCGCCGATTGGCTCCGTGACGCGCGGCTTCCGAATGACATGGAAGTTCACCTCACGCCGGAGGCTGTAGATCACGGCGAACATCTCCAGCAGCGAGTACCAGAAGATGCCGAGCGCGAGTGTCCACTCTCTCACGCGCGCCCATACCAGCCATAGCGGGCGCAGCCTGGCGGGCCCAGGCCAGGCGCGCTTCCGCGCCGCGCGCGCGGCCTGCGTGTCGAGCCCCTGGAGGTACGCCAGCATAAATGTCGCCCAGGTGATGTCGGCGGGCAGCCGCATCCAGGCGATGGGCGGCGTGTGCGTCGCCAGCGCTACGAGCGTCACCAACAGCGGCACGAACGAGAGCTGCCAGAGCGCGACGAAGAGTAGCAGGATGATGCGGCAGCCCAGCGGGACCGCGCGATCGAGCGCCACCAGCCGCACACCGGTCAGCCAGCGAGCGCGCTGCCGCACGAAGTCCATCACGCTCTGCGGTGGCTGCTCCCGCACGTAGCCCGCTATCCAGCCGAAGCGCCATCCACATCCCCAGGCCTGTAGCGCCCACGCGGCGTCTTCGGTGATCGAGTTGCGCGCGCCGACATCGAACGACAGGCTCGGCTCGTCCATCCCACGCACGAGCAGGAATGAGCCATGTGCGCCGAAGACCGGCGCGCCCAGGCCATATTGCAGGCGGAACCGTCCCAGGTCATCGCCGGTGCGCAGGGCATCCGCCGCGCGGAAGAACGCCGGGCCACCTTCGTAGAGCATGGCGCCCTGCCCGATGCGCCGCCGCGCTTCCGGGCCTCCATGCGCCGCCTCGCGCTCGGCCCGCTCGATGAAATCGTAGATTCCGGCGACGACCGATGGGTCCACGCGGCTCTCTTCGTCCAGATACAGCCGCCACTCATCGCCTGTCGCCGGGCTTGCCCCCTGCAGGTAGGTGAGCGCCCGCGCTTTGAAGCGTGATCGGGCGACGGTCTGGTAGTCCGCCGGGATAGCATAGACAGCGCAATCGGGGGCGGCGAGCGATGGCAGCGACCTGTCGCTCACGATCTCGATGCGATAGGCCGTGACAGCCCCAGCCCGGGAAGGCGCGCCGGGCGCGGGCGGCATGGCGCGCATCGCCGCGCGCGCCGCTTCGAGGCTGGCCTGAAGCGCCTCCACCTGCTCGCCGCGCGTGACGAAGCGGAAGACGAGCCGAGCAGGCATGCGCGCAACCGCTGGCCCATCCACCAGCACGGCCACCTGCGGCGCGGGGCGCGGCGCCGGCTCGCGCCGCGCCGCCTCGGCCCAGACCAGCCAGCCCGCCCACAGCGCCGCCGCCAGCGGCGCGGGAGCCAGCCAGAGTAGCTCTAGCCAGCGCAGGCCTTTATGCCACCACGCGCCGGTGTAGACTACCGTCCCGCCCGTGCCCGTCACCTCCTGGATACGCCAGAGCGCCCAGACCAGCGCGGCCGCGATGGCCACCATGCTCACGCGGTACACCCAGCCCCATATGCCCTCAGACGCCACCTCTACCCAGCGGGCGAGCGCCGCGCGCAGCCGCGCCCAGCGCGCGCCGGGATGGCGCCGCGCGACGCGTACTCGGACCCGTTCCGGCGCGGCGGGCGCATGGCCCGCCGCGGGGGCCAGCGCCAGCGCGGGTGAGCCGGGCGCGTGCGGCTCGCCGTCAGGCGCCACGATGTCCGCGCCCGCCAGGCCCGCCAGGTGGAGGCCAGCCACACGCGCGCCAGTGGAATGCGCCCCCGAGGCGGGCGCGTGGCGTGCGGAGGACGCCTGGGCGGCGCTCTCGGGCCGCGTCAACGCGCGCGCGTTTCGCGTCCTTCGCGTCCGTCGTGTTTGGGCTCTCATCTGGATGTCATCACTGTTTCATAGGCTGGGCCTCTCGCGCGAAGGAGAAGGCCGGGACGCGTGACGGGTCGAGCGTGAGGGGACGGATGGTCGGGAGATCGGCGTAGATGGGACGGGGAGGCGACCTATGGGGTTCCAGCGTTTCCTCTAACGCCGTGCGCCTGGCTCCGGAGCATTGGCGCGCGGAGGCGCGCGTCGCAGTGAAAGATGCCAGACGCTATTCACGGATAGTATATCAGGCTTTCGCCGCTCCGGCTAGCGTTATGAGGCGTGGCGAGCGCTTTTTGCGCATTCTTGACAGGGCGCTGTAGCTCGCCTATGCTCACCAGTGCCAAGCGCAGCCGCGCGCTGGCTCCTCGTACCCTCTCGCGACCCCTCATAACGGAGCGATGGAGGCGTCCCATGTCGGCACTCGAGATCACCCTGCGATTTCTCGGCGCAATCGTCGCTGGCTACCTGTTGGGATCCATCCCGTCTGGAGTGATCGTCAGCCGGATCTTTGGCGGCTCCGACCCGCGGTTACAGGGCAGCGGCAAGACCGGCGCGACGAACGTGCTGCGCACGCTCGGCCCCGGCCCAGCGGCGATCGTTGTGCTGGTGGATTTCGGCAAGGGCGTGGCCGCAGTCTTGCTGGCGCGCTACCTCTTTTTCGGCGCCATCCCGCATCCCGGCTACAGCGACCAGACGTGGAGCCTCCTACGCGACAGCGCCGAGGCGCTGGCAGCCCTCGGCGCGCTGGTGGGGCATAACTATTCGGTCTTCATCGGCTTCAAGGGTGGGCGCGGCGTGCTGACGGGCGCGGGAGCGATGACCGCGATGTCGCCGGTGGCGACCCTCTTCGCGGCCATCGCTGGAATCCCAGCCGTCTACCTCACACGCTATGTCTCGCTTGGCTCGGTCTTAGGCGCGCTGATGGCGGGCTGCTTCGAGATCTATCTCGCCATCACCGGGCATGACAGCTGGCCTCATTGCGCCTTCATCGTCGTCGCGTCGGTGATTGTCATCGTCTCGCACAAGGACAATATCGAGCGGTTACGCGCGGGCGTCGAGCGCAAGCTGGGTGAGAAAGCGACTCCATCGGGCGAAGCGCCCCAGCGCTAGCGGCGTGGGCGGACCTTCTCGAAGCAGGAGCTGCAATACACCGGCTTATCGGTCTTGGGAATGAACGGCACCTCCGCTTCGCCGCCGCACTCCGCGCAGACCGTCTTGAACATCTCACGGGGGCCGCGCTCGCCCGATGCGCGACTCGCCGCCATCGCCGCGCGGTGGGCCGCCCGGCACGTGGGGCAGCGGCCCGGCTCGTTCAGCAGGCCGCGCTGCTGATAGAACTCCTGCTCCCCCGCGCTGAAGATGAAGTCTTGCCCGCACTCGCGGCAGCGCAGCGTCTTGTCTTCAAACATCGAATCGCCGTAGCCTCCTCACGCGCGGTCCGCGCCCCTCTGGGCGCGCCCGCGTTCTCCGAGCCCGTCACGCGCCGTAGGGCCCGTGAAATCTGACGCAAGGATACACGAAAGCAGGCCGCGTTTCAAGCGCCGCGTGTAAGCTACCCGAAAATGCGCGCTCACTCTAGCGGGAATCGGGCGCCGTCGCCATGTCAGCGTCTTGGCTATGGTGGCTGCCATGGCGCCCGCCAACGTGTAAACGACGCTGCCAACAACGTGGCGACCGCCCTCCCCCGGCAGGCCCCGAGGGAAGGCGGTCGCGCACGTTCAGACTATGGGCGAGGGGTTCCTCGCCTCTGGCTGGCTAGGCGCCGGCTAGGCGTCGTAGTAGAGGGCGAACTCCAGTGGCGTCGGGCGCAGGCGCACCTCGGCGGACTGCTCGCGCTTGAACTCGACGTACTTCTGCAGCAGATCGCTGGTGAAGACGCCGCCGGTCAGCAGGAACTCGTGGTCAGCTTCCATCGCGGCCAGTGATTCATCCAGCGAGCCCGGCACCGAGCGAATCTCACACTTCTCGGCCTCGGGCATCTCGTAGATGTTGCGGTCCAGCGGGCCGTAGCCATGCTCCTCAGGCAGCAGGCCGCGCTTGATGCCGTCCAGGCCAGCCATCAGCATCGCCGAGAACGTCAGATATGGGTTGGCGGTCGGGTCCGGCGGGCGGAACTCGACGCGCTTGGCCTTTGGGTTCTCGGAGTACATCGGGATGCGCACGGCGGCTGAGCGGTTGCGCTGCGAGTACACCAGGTTCACCGGCGCCTCATAGCCCGGCACCAGCCGGCGGTAGCTGTTCGTCGTCGGCGCGGCGAAGGCCAGCAGGGCGGGCGCATGGCTCAGCAGGCCGCTAATGAACATGCGCGCCATCTCAGAGATCCCCGCATACCCATCAGGGTCGGCGAAGAGCGGCTTCTCATTCTTCCACAGGCTCACATGCACGTGCATACCGGAGCCATTGTCGCCGAAGATCGGCTTGGGCATGAACGTTACCGTCTTGCCCGCGCGGCGCGCCACATTCTTGACGATGTACTTGTAGAGCAGCAGCTTGTCAGCCATCGTCACCAGTGAGTCGAACCGCATATCTATCTCGCACTGGCCGCCGGTCGCCACCTCGTGGTGCTGCGCCTCTACGCCGATGCCGCAGGCTTCCATCGTTAACGCCATCTCGGCGCGCAGATCCTGCAACGTATCGCTGGGCGAGACAGGGAAGTAGCCTTCCTTCGCGCGCAGGCGGTGGCCGAGATTCGGCCGCTCCGCCCCGCCATCGCGGCCAGAGTTCCAGTGTCCCTCGTCGCTATCCACAAACGCCGATTGCTCATTGGTGGTCGAGCGGTAGCGCACCTCATCGAAGACAAAGAACTCAGCTTCGGGGCCAAAATAGGCCGTATCGGCGATGCCTGTAGACTTCAGATACGCTTCAGCTTTGCGCGCGATGTGGCGTGGGTCGCGGCTGTAGGGGGCCAGCTCGCCTGGCTGGGCGACGTCGCAGATCAGGCTGAGAGTGGGGACCGCTGTGAAGGGATCGAGGATAGCGGTGGTGGGGTCCGGAATCAGGAGCATATCGCTCTCGTTGATCTCCTGGAAGCCGCGGATGCTGGAGCCGTCGAAGCCAATGCCCTCGGTGAAAGCCGAGATACCAAACGCGCTCATCGGGACGCTAAAGTGTTGCCACATGCCGGGCATATCAACGAACTTGACGTCCACCATGCGGACGCCGCCTTCCCGGGCGAGACTCAAGACCTCTTCGGGCGTGGTCGCCATACCTGTCACACTCCTGCTTTCGGTTGCCGCCGTTCACCGTACGCGTGTCTCTGGAAAGCCATCCCGCGGCTCGCGGGACGCGCCGCACGTGCGAAGTGCACAATCAACAGCCTGAGACACCACCCAACTAGCAGTATATCGCGCGCGCCGGTGAGAAAGAGAAGGGCGAAATAACCAGAAGCTGGACCGTGCCAATGTGCAGTTTGCCTAGTCACGGCGCTCACCCGCTGTCAATGCGCGCTGTGGTACAACGCACGCATGCGCGGCAGCGACCGCGCCGAACCGTGAGGGTCAGCCCATGCCGCGACGTCAGAACACCTACAACACCTTCGCGCGGGAATACGCCGCGCTCGTGGCCGCGCGCGAGGCGGCTGGCATCGAGGCCGATCCCATCATGCCGCGACTGCTGGCGGAGATCGGCCCGGTGGAGGGTCTGCGCGCGCTCGACGCTGGCTGCGGCGAGGGCTATTTGTCTCGTATCCTGGCGGCGCGCGGCGCTCAGGTCATGGGAGCGGATGTCGCTCCGGCGCTGATCGAGTTGGCGCGAGCGCAGGACCCAGCGGGCGCCATCACCTGGCGGGTGAGCGACCTGAGCCAGCCCGCGCCCGACGTGGAGGGCCAGTTCGATCTCGCCGCCAGTCACATGGTCATCAACGATGTCCCCGACCATCGCGGCTTCCTGCGCACGGTGGCCACCGCGCTCAAACCAGGCGGGCGCTACGTTTTCTCGATGAACAGCCCCTACTCGTATGTCGTGCGCGGCCACATCCACGACTACTTCAGTGGGGAAGAGATGGTCTCTTATCGCGGCATGGCGGAGGAGGGCGTCAAGGTCTACTTCTTCCAGCGCACGCTCGAAGAGTATGTTGACGCTTGCCTGGCAGCGGGCTTCGAGCTGCGCCGTCTGGTGGATGTCCCCACGCCGGAAGGCTCTTTCAAGCGACGACGTGATACGCTAATCCCTACGGGCTATCACTTCCCGTTCTTCATGATCCTGAGCCTGCGACGCGCATCGGAGCCACTGATCGTGTAGCGCCAGTCGTGTAGCGCCTGGAGGAACATCCCGCATGCCCTACAATGACGCGACGGTCCCAATACCGCCATCGCCAGACCACCCCACCTGGCCAGTCTCACGCTCGGGGCGGCCGCCCCGCCTACCCCAGACAGGCGTTCGGGTTGGCTGTGGGCTGGCCCTGGCGATCATTGGCTCGTTTGTCGCGGGTCTGATCCTCTCGGCGCTGATCTTCAGCCCTCATACCGTTCCCAACGCGCTCCCCTCTACGCCAGCCAGCAAGACCGGCGTATTCAAGATCACTGTCACCGACACCTTCTTGAATGAGGCGCTCAACGCATCGGGCAATGGCACGCTATCGAACATCCAGACGCACATCCAGCCGAACGGACAGCTGACCATCTCCGGCATTGTGCACGGGGCCTTCATCGGCTCTGGCCAGCAAGGCGTTGTCGTGCTGGCGCCATCGGTGAGCCAGGGCAAGTTGGTCGTCAATCCCGTCAGTGGCGCGGTCGCCGGCTTCCCACTGCCTGGGCTGGCGCTTGACCCCATCGCCAAGGCCGTCAACCAGCAGCTTGCCCAGACCAGCGGCTTCACACTGGGTAACGGCCAGCGCATGACCGCCCAGAGCGTCAGTTTCGGCACCGGAGAGATGACTATCTCCTACGCCTGAGGCGCATCACATAGCGGCCTACCTGCCGTAGAGCTCCGCGAGCTTGCGCAGGCGCCGCGCATGGGCGGGGGTGAGGTCATCCTCCGCGAAGCGCCACTCCCAGTTGCCATCCGGCTGTGAGGGATAGTTCATGCGCGCCTCGCTGCCCAGGTCCAGCACATCCTGCAGCGGGACGATCGCCATGCGCGCCACCGAGGCATAGGCCGCGCGGATCATCGCCCACACCACGTCTTCTGGCTCGCAGTCGAGGTACTCCAGGGCGTAGGCGCGCTCGTGGCCTTTGCGCGTCGCGAACCAGCCGCGCGTGGTGTCGTTGTCGTGCGTGCCGGTGTAGACCACCGCGTTCGACGTGTAGTTGTGCGGCAGATCGTGATTGCGCGCCGCGCCGCTGAAGCCGAACTGCAGCACGCGCATGCCTGGGAACCCCAGCGCGTGCTGCAACGCCCGCACCTCGGGCGTAATCACCCCCAGGTCCTCGGCGATGAACGGGACATCGCCCAACTCGCCCCTGATTGCCTGGAAGAGGTCGGCGCCTGGCCCCGGCTTCCATGCGCCCTGGACCGCGTCGGGCGCATCCCCTGGGATCTCCCAGTACGACTCGAAGCCGCGGAAGTGGTCCAGGCGGATGATGTCATAGACCCGCAGCGCCTGGCGCACGCGGTCTATCCACCAGCGGTAACCGCGCTCGCGCAGCGCGTCCCAGCGATAGAGCGGGTTGCCCCAGCGCTGGCCCGTCTTACTGAAGTAGTCCGGCGGGACGCCCGCGACCACCTCCGGCTGGCAATCCTCACGGAGGAAATAGTCCTCGGGATGCGACCACACATCGGCGCTGTCATGCGCGACGAAGATCGCCAGATCGCCGATGATGCGCACACCGCGCCGGGCGGCCTCCTCGCGCGTCCGCGCCCACTGGCGGAAGAAGATGAACTGCGCGAAGCGGTGCAGGGTGATTGGGCCGGCCAGCGCGCGACGCGCCTCCGCCAGCGCCTGCGGCTGCCGCTGCGCGTAGCATCGCGGCCACTCCACCCACGACCGCTGCTCGTGCGCCTCTTTGAGCGCCATGAAAAGCGTGAAATCGTCCAGCCACCCGGCGCTCTGCGCCCAGAACTCGTCATACTCCGCGCGCAGGGGATGGTGTGGCTGCTCCATGAAGCGCCCGCAGGCGTCGGTCAGCAGTCGCATCTTCCAGGCGCCCGCGGCGGCGTAGTCTACCCGACGCTCCGGGAAGGTCGGCGCCTGCGCGACATCCGCCTCGGTCAGCAGCCCATCCTCGATCAGCCGCTCAGGCGAGATCAGCGCCGGATTGCCCGCGAACGCTGAGAGCCCGGCGTAAGGCGAATTGCC
>DASTKI010000209.1:0-4144 GCA_035716045.1 Ktedonobacterales bacterium | reverse complement strand
TACCATCAGCCTGCATCTGCCGGGTTCGACCACGCGCTATCTGGAGCAGCTCGTCGGGCCGGGTACGCCTCCGCATGACGCGACGTTGGCACAGGTGGTCAAACAGGTTCCCGGCTCGCGCCTGCCCGAGCATCCGCTCGTAACGTCCGACGCCGCCGAACGGGTGCGCCACGCGCGCGGGCAGAGCCTGGGCGACTGGATCGCATTGCGGAGCGGGCGGATTGAGACTTTCCCCGATGGCGTCGCCTATCCCCAACACGCCGAAGATGTGGCCACACTGCTCGCCTGGGCGGCTACGGTTGGCGTGCGGATCATCCCCTACGGCGGCGGCACCAGCGTCGCGGGACACATCAATCCGCTGGCGGGCGCGGCGCCTGTGCTGACGGTGGACATGCGCCACATGAACCGGCTGCGCGCCTTCGACGAGGTCAGCCAGCTTGCCAGCTTCGAGGCAGGCGTGCGCGGCCCCGACCTGGAGGCGCACCTGCGCGCGCGCGGCTATACGCTGGGGCATTTCCCACAGTCGTTCGAGTATTCGACGCTCGGCGGCTGGATCGCCACCCGCTCCAGCGGCACGCAGTCGCTCGGCTACGGGCGCATCGAGCAGCGTTTCGCCGGGGGGCAGATGGTCTCGCCGGTCGGCATGCTCGATCTGCCGGTCTTCCCGGCCTCCGCCGCTGGCACTGATCTGCGCGAGGTGGCGCTCGGCTCCGAGGGGCGGATGGGCGTCGTCACCGAGGCGACGGTGCGTATCGCGCCGCTGCCAGCGGTCGAGGCGTTCCACGCGGTCTTCTTCCCCACGTGGGAGCAGGGCGTTTCCGCCGCGCGCATGCTCTTGCAAAGCGGCTTGCCGCTCTCGATGGTGCGGCTGAGCACTCCGCGCGAGACGGAGACGAATCTTGTGCTGGCGGGCCATCGCCGGATCATCGCCGTGCTGGACCGCTATCTGGCGGTGCGTGGCGCGGGCGCGGAGAAGTGCATGATGGTGCTGGGCTTCGCCGGACGCGAGCCGCTGGTGGAGGCGACACGTAAAGAGGCGCTGGCAATCAGCGGGCGACATCAGGGCGTGCATCTGGGGCAGGCGCTTGGCCGGGCGTGGCACAAGAGCCGCTTCCGCACGCCATATCTGCGCAACACGCTCTGGCAGGCGGGCTACGCGATTGACACCGTAGAGACGGCGACGATCTGGAATAACGTGCCGGAGATGGTGACCGGCATCGAGGCGGCGCTCTGCGATGGGCTGGCGGAGTGGGACGAGCGTGTGCATGTCTTTACCCATCTCTCGCATCTCTATCGCCACGGCGCGAGCGTCTACACCACCTATCTCTATCGGCTGGCAGCCAGCCCGGAAGAATCGCTGGCCCGCTGGCAGCGGCTGAAGGCAGCGGCGAGCGCGGCCATCGTGGCGCACGGCGGCACCATCAGCCACCAGCATGGCGTAGGACGTGACCATCTGCCGTACCTGTCCGCCGAAAAGGGTGATGCTGGCATCGCGGCGATTCAGGCGCTCTGCGCTCATTTCGATCCGGCGGGCATCATGAATCCGGGCAAGCTGGTGGGGTAGCGGGCCCCTCCCCCATAGGGAGAGGGGAACCAGAGGTGACGCGTGCCGCAGGCTGAAGCCCGCAGCTGCGCGAGCCGTCAGGCGAGAAGCGCGCGGAGCAGCGGCAGTCCCGAAGGGTGCGGCTAATCCTGTATTGAACGTAGCCGCTCACCATTCAAGAACGTGGTGAGTGGAGGAACTTAGCCGCGGCATTTATGCCGCGAAGCCGGGGTAGATTGTATGACGCAAGAACGCGACGCCATCTGGCAGCGCATCGGCGGGCCGTGGGACATCCTGATTGTCGGCGGCGGTGTCACCGGCGCGGGGCTGCTGCGCGAGGCGGCGCACCTGGGGTTGCGGGCGCTGCTGGTCGAGCGGCGCGATTTCGCCTGGGGCGCGTCGAGTCGCTCCTCCAAGCTCGTGCATGGCGGGCTGCGCTATCTCGCGCAGGGCGATTTACGGCTAACACACGAATCGGTGCGGGCGCGCAACCGGTTGCTGCGGGTGGGCGCGGGCCTGATAACGCCGCTGGGCTTCCTGCTGCCGGTCTATCGGGGCGAGCGTCCGGGCCGCCGCATGTATGGCGCGGCGCTGGCGGTCTATGATGCCCTCGGCGCGCAGTGGACGCACCGCTACCGCGAGGCCAGCGAGTTTTCGCTGCTGGCGCCTTCCGTAGCGCAGGGGCGACTGCGCGGCGGCTTCGCCTATCAGGACGCGCAGACCGATGACGCGCGACTGGTGCTGCGGCTGCTACGGGAGGCCGAGGCAGCGGGCGGCGGCGCCATCAACTATGTCGCCGCCGAATCGCTGCTGCGCGAGCGTGAGGGGCGAGTGACGGGCGTGCGGCTGCACGATACGGAGGATGGGCGCACCGGCGAGGCGCGCGCCGCGGTCGTCGTCAACGCAACGGGCGCCTGGGCTGACCATCTGCGCGGGCAGGCGGGCGGAGCGATGCGCCTGCGGCCCCTGCGTGGCAGCCACCTGGTCTTCCCGGCGTGGCGCTTTCCGCTGGCGCAGGCCGTCGGCTTCACCCATCCCGCCGACCACCGCCCGGTCTTCGCGCTGCCGTGGGAGGGCGTGACGCTGGTAGGGACGACAGACGTGGACCACACGCGCCCACTCGACGACGAGCCAGCCATCGCGCCGGAGGAGGTTGCCTATCTGATGGAGGCGCTCGACGCGCGCTTCCCGGCGCTGGAACTGACGGCATCCAACGCGATTGCGACGTTCGCGGGGTTGCGCCCGGTGATCGGCTCGGAGAAGGCTGATCCTTCGCATGAATCGCGCGACGCCGCCCTCTGGGATGACGATGGCCTGCTGACCGTCACCGGGGGTAAGCTGACCACCTTCCGCGAGAGCGCAATCCTGGCGCTGAGCGCTATCCGCGAGCGCATTCCAGGCATGGCGCTGCCCGCTCCGGATGCCGAGCCGCTCGATCCGGTTGAGCCGCTGGATGAAGGCCTCACAGAGCTTACGCCGGAGCAGCGGCAACGGCTGGCGGGCCGCTATGGCGCGGACGCCTCCGCGCTGGTGGCGGCGGCGCATCCCGGCGAGCTGACGACGATACCCGATACGCCGATACTCTGGGCCGAGCTACGCTGGGCGGCGCGGATGGAGCGCGTGCGCCATCTGGATGACCTGCTGCTGCGGCGCGTGCGGCTGGGGCTGCTGCTGCCCGAGGGCGGCGCGGCGCATCTCCCCTCTATTCGTGCGATCTGCCAGCCGGAGCTGGGCTGGGACGACGCGCGATGGCAGGAGGAAGAGGCGCGCTATCGGACACTGTGGCAGGCGTCCTACCGCGTGCCTGAGGAGGCGCTACGTGACGTGCGGCCAATGATCGAGCGCGTTGCCGAGTCGGCGGCGCCAGCCACGCACAGGCCGCGCTGGCCACTGGCGGTGGCGTTGGTGGCCGCTGGCGTGGCGGCCGTCGCGGTTGCGGCTATCCTGGTGGCGCGCCAATCACGGCGCCAGTCTGAGGTATGACGCTGGCGCTGGGCGAGCATTGAAAGACTATGCGAGCAAGCTATCTCTACAATCCAGAAAGGGGAGTACAATGGAGTACCAGTACGAACAGGCGGTCGAGATGCTGCGCCGGACGCCAGCGACGCTGATGGCGCTGTTGCGCGGGCTGCCCGAGGCGTGGACGCACGCCACCGAGGGGCCAGACACCTGGAGCGCCTATGACATCGTCGGCCACCTGCTGCACAGCGAGGAGGTCAACTGGATCGAGCGCGCCCGCATCATCCTCGAATTTGGTGAGCAGGGTTCCTTCGACTCGTTCAATCGGACGGCGATGTTCGAGAAGTATCAGGAATACTCGCTCGATCAACTGCTCGTCGCCTTCGAGCAGAAGCGCGCGCAGACTCTGGCGGCGCTGAGTGAGCTGAATATCACGCCGGAGAAGCTCGCCCTTACAGGCACGCATCCGGCGCTGGGAACCGTCACGCTGGGCAACCTGCTGGCTACCTGGGTGGTCCACGACCTCAACCATATCGGCCAGATCGTCGAGGTGATGGCGCGCCAGTATGCCGAGGCGGTCGGTCCGTGGAAGGCCAACCTGGCCATCCTCACCCGGCCCATCCTCACGGAATAGCGCCGACT
>DASTKI010000208.1:0-7188 GCA_035716045.1 Ktedonobacterales bacterium | reverse complement strand
CTCCTCGTTGAGCCCGCCGGGCTGGTCATCCTCAGGCGTGATGGGATCAAAGGTAGGCGCACGCTCACCGGCCACCAGCGCCTTCATGCGTGGGTCCACATCGAGCCAGCGCCAGAGATTGCGCGTGGTGCGGTCGTGGGTGATGTCGCTGCCATAGCGATCAATCAGCGCCGGGCGGCGGATGCGCTCCGGCGTCCACACAATGACGCCGCGCTCGTCCAGCCGCAGGATCGAGCCAGTGACGATCTCGCCGCTGACGGGGTCGCCGTCGCTCAGCAGGATGGCGTCGCCCTCGCGCAGCTCCGACGTATTCTCGCAGCGGAAGGTATATTCCCACTCGCCGCTCTCCGTCAGCTTTGGCTCACCCACCTGAACCAGCCCGCCCAGCGCCATACCCGCCGCGCGGCGCTCCTCCGGCGTTCGCCGCCAGAGCGCGCGGGGCTCCTCTTCGGCGGCGCGCGCCTCCAGCCGCAGCAATTCGGTCCACTGGCTGAACCACGCCGCGTCGGCGGGGTCAACGGGGACGGCGGGCGTGTCGTCGGGTGGCGCCTCCCAGCCGAGCAGACCAGAGACGCGCTGGCAGACCATCCGCAGCATGCAGCGGTCGCATTTGGCGGCGCTGGGCGGCGCGGGAACGGCGCCGGTGGCGTGGATCAGGGCCAGCTGGTTGCGCAAGTCGAGCACGCGCAGCAGGTCGCGCGCGGTGAAGGGGATGGTATGCCCCTCGGCCTGGCCCGGTGTTCCGCTATAGAGCAGCGTCGCGGCGGCCTTCCTCCGGTCGGCTGGCTGGCGCACGGCGAGCAGCGTCTGGTAGCCGTAGACCTGCCAGCGATGCTCGCGCTTGGGCAACTGCGCGCGGACCTGGCCGGTCTTCAACTCCAGCAGGGCGTCGCCGCCAGGCCCATGCGCAAGGAAGTCGAGCCGCCCCTTCAGCCCAACCTCCGGCGCCAGCAGCAGCGTCTCCGCGCGAATGTCGGGTGGCGCGGCCCACAGCCCCGCGCGCTGCCCGCCATACCACTGCGCCAGCGCGTCGAGGTGTGGCAGCGCATCGGCGCGCAAGGCGTCAGGGTCGAGCTGGCGCAGGGCGATATCGGCGGCCTGCGCGCCCATCGCCTGATCGAGTGGCCCGGCGACATCTGGCTCGCCCGCCTTGAGCATCTCCTTGAACGCCTGATGCGTGATGGAACCCTTGAGCGTCGCCATGGTGGGCGGCGAGGGAACCATGCGCCGCAGCGGATACTGGCGCGCGCAATATTCGGCGTTGTTGATGTCGGTGATGTTGAGCAGCAGGTCCGGCTCGAGGACCAGCGGGCTGACCGGTCCCGCCAGGTAACGCTCGTCGCCCATGCGCTGGAGATGGTACACGCGGACCCGCAGCCCGGCGGCGCGCTCGCCCGCCTGGACAAGCGCGCGTACGGTCGGGCGCGTATGGTCGCCCAGCGCGATGACCACCTCCGCGCCATCATCCAGCCGTAGACGGACGGCCGGGCCATCGTGGCCGGTCAGCCGCTCGGTCGCGCGGACCAGCGCGCCCTCCAGCGAGGAAACCGCGCAGGGGCGCGCGTCGAGCCGGCAGACGAAGCAGCCCGCCGCGCGCTCCTCGCCCGTCGCCGCCGTCTCCGCCGCCAATCCCTCGCGCATGCCACCCTCCGCTCGCGTCCGCTTGCCTCGTGAGGGCAGTGTAGCCGCCGGGCGGGCGGGGCGTCAAATCGCTGTGTCGCCAGCCTCATTGCGGGATAGCGCCGGGCGGTATGGGCGAGACGGCGCTGTGAGAGCCGCCGGAGGGAGCGCGAAAATATCACGAAATGATACGTATAAGCCGCGGAGACTGGCCAGAGAGGTGAGCTACCGTATATTATCTCCATAACAACATGGGTTTCTGGCGCCGCGCCTAGCCAGAGCGCTCCCACCGGCTGTGGAGAGCGCAAGGGCGGCGGCCAGGCGCCCTCGCGCAGAGCGGCGAGTATGGATCGAGCATAGGGGTATTGGCGCCGCGCGCAAGCCGCCGCTCCAGGAGGTCACTCATGGCACAGTCCCCGATCAACCCTTCGCTGTGGGCTGGGTGGAAGCCCTTTGGAGTGGGCGAGACGAAGCCGCACCACTTCACCGAGATTCTCCAGACGGTGTGGGACAACAAACGCCACCCACTCTACGCCTGGCGCATCCTCAACCAGGGCGTCTGCGATGGCTGCGCGCTGGGCACGACGGGGATGCGCGACTGGACGATTGACAGCATCCATCTCTGCACAATCCGCCTCAACCTGCTCAAGCTCAACACCATGGGCGCCATGCCCTGGGAGCGGCTGCGCGATGACGTGGCCGGGCTACGCCAGCTTAGCAGCGCGCAGTTGCGCGACCTGGGCCGCCTGCCCTATCCGATGGTGCGGCGCAAGGGCGAGGCGGGCTTCACCCGCGTCTCCTGGGACGCCGCGCTCGACCTGATCGCCGCGCGCCTGCGCGAGACACCGCCCGAGCGCATGGCCTTCTACCTCACCTCACGCGGCCTGACCAACGAGGTGTATTACGTCGCCCAGAAGGCGGCGCGGTTCATCGGCACAAACAACGTAGACAACGCCGCGCGCGTCTGCCACTCCCCTAGCTCGGTCGCGCTCAAGCAGACGCTGGGCGTCGGCGCGTCGTCCGTCTCCTATCGCGACTGGATCGGCACGGACCTGATCGTCTTCCTGGGCAGCGACGTCGCCAACAATCAGCCGGTGGCGACGAAGTATCTGCATGAGGCGAAGAAGCAGGGCACCAAGATCGCGATGGTGAACCCCTATCGCGAGCCGGGGATGGTGCGCTACTGGGTGCCTTCGACGCCCGAGAGCGCGCTGATGGGCACGAAGCTGCTCGATGAGTTTTATCAGGTGAGCACGGGTGGCGATATCGCGTTCCTGAATGGCGTCCTGAAATACCTGATCGAGCAGGACTGGGTAGACCACACCTTCATCAACGCCTACACGGTCGGCTGGGACGAGGCGGTGGCGGCGGTGGCGGCGCAGGACTGGGAAACACTGGAGCGCTTCAGCGGGACGACGCGCGAGGACATGCGGCGCTTCGCCGAGATGGTCCACAACGCGAAGACGGGCATCTTCGTCTGGAGCATGGGCATCACGCAGCACGAGTTCGGGACGGATAACGTCAAGGCGATCGTGAACATCGCGCTATCGCAGGGGTGGCTTGGCAAGCCGCACTGCGGAGTGGTGCCGGTGCGCGGGCATAGCGGTGTGCAGGGCGGCGCCGAGGTCGGCGCCGTGCCGGACGCGCTGCCGGGCGGCGTGGCGGTGGACTCGGAAGGCTCGAAGCTCTTCGTGGACGCCTGGGGCTTCAACCTGCCGACCTGGAAAGGCACGCGCGCGGTGCAGATGATTGACGCCGCGTGGGATGGCCAGCTGGATGTCCTCTACTCCAGCGGCGGCAACTTCCTGGAGGTACTGCCCGACCCCGACTACGTGCGCGAGGCGCTGGACAAGCTGCCGCTGCGTGTGCACCAGGACATCTACGTCACCTCGCAGATGCTGGTGGACCCAGCGGATACCGTCGTATTGCTGCCTGCCCAGACACGCTACGAGCAGAAGGGCGGCGGCACCGAGACGAGCACCGAGCGGCGCATCATCTTCTCGCCGGAGGTCCGCGGGCCAAAGGTGGGCGAGGCGCGCAGCGAGTGGGAGATCTTCCAGGACGTGGCGGCGCGCGTCCACCCGGAGCGCAAGGAAAAGATCATCTTCCGCAACGCGCAGGCGATCCGCGATGAGATCGCGCGCGTGATGCCGACCTACGCGGGCATCGAGCGGCTGCGCAAGGCGGGCGATCAGGTGCAGTATGGCGGGCCGATCCTGTATGTGGATGGCAAATTCAAGACAACGGACGGCAAGGGGCATTTCAGCGCCTTGCAGCCGCCGGAGCTGAGCCTGCCGGAGGGGGCGTTCGCGCTCTCGACCCGTCGCGGCAAGCAGTTCAACAGCCTGGTTCAGAAGAAGAAGGACCCGAACACGGGCGCGCCACGTGACGCGCTGTTCATCTCCGCTGAGGACGCGCAGGCGCTGGGCGTGCGCCAGGGCGACCGCGTGCGGGTGGATAGCGATAATGGGGCCGCGATGGACTGCTCCGTGCATATCGCCAAGATCAAGCCGCGCAACGTCCAGGCCTACTGGCCGGAGTGCAACGTGCTCATCCGGCGGCGGGTCTGCGATACGCGGGCTGGCGTCCCTGACTACAACGCGACGGTGCGTATCACACCCATGCGCGTGGGCGCGCCTGCGCCGGTCGGCGCCAACGTCGCCACACGCTAACGGACCGGAACCGCGCGGCCATCACAGCGGCATCTGAAGCTGCGATGGCCGCGTCTCTATGTCAGCGAGGCCATACGGCAGTCGCGCGCGCTCATCCGTCGCCACCACATCCGCCAGGCGGCGCTAGCGGGCAACCGACCCCGCCGCCAGGCGGTGGTGGCGCTGGAGGAAGGGGCGCTCGACGAGCTGATAGGACAGGTAGGAGACGGCGAAGACCAGGGCCAGCCGCACGATCAGCGGGACCGGCTGCAGCGGAGGGATGTCGCCGTGCAGGATGGGTAAGTGCCAGATGTAGAGGCTGTAGGAGATGAAGCCGATGAAGCGCAGCGCCGGATATTCGAATGGCGCGCGCAGCCTGGCGCCGCCCCAGACCACGCCCAGCAGGATCGCGCTATAACCCACGCCGGTCGCCAGCGGGTAGAGCAGGACATCCCAGCCCCACTGCGCCCCCGCCTGATAGAGGACGACCCCCGACTGCCAGGCGATCGCGCAAGGGACCATCACCGCCAGCCCGAACAACGCCAGGCCATTCCCAATGGGGCGCAGGTGGACGCGCCGAGCGCCGCCCAGGTCTATGGCGGCGGCGTAGATCGTGGCGGCGATGGCGCCAACCAGGAAGACCTCCAGGTATTTGCCCTGCATGCCGTTGATCAGCAATCCCAGCCACCAGAGCGCGGTTGACACCCAGTCCGCGTTGGGTGCGCTGGCGGGCAGGCTGCCCATCACCTGGATGCCAAACCAGCGGATGGTGAGCGACGCCACGATCATGCAGAGCAGGCCGACGATCACGCGCGGCGCCGTTTGCGGGCGCCCGCCGCGCGGCGCATGTCCCACCGCCCACGCCACGCCAGCGGCGATCCATGGCAGCAGCAGATAGAACTGCGCCTCGACGGCCAGCGTCCAGAAAGGGCCGTCCAGATCGCGGTTAAAGCGCGGGAAGATGTCGTGGATGAACAGCGCGTGGGTGAGCCCATTGAGCCACGCGGGGTCCTTGGCGATCTGCCAGTTGAACGCCAGCAGAATGGCGAGCGCCACCCAGTAGGCGGGCAGGATACGCAGCGCGCGCTTCTTGTAGAACCGGGCGGTCGAGGGCAACGGCTTGCCGGTCAGCATCGCCAGCGCGTAGGGACGGAAGAGCAGGAATCCGGAGAGCGTAAAGAAGAGTTGCACGCCCGTCGCCAGCACGTACCAGAAATTGCCCGCCGCCTGGCTCCACGGCTGGTATTCGACGCCGGTGAAAAGCAAGACGTGGAACAGCACGATGCTCAGCGCAGCGATGGCGCGCAGGCCATCCAGCGCGCGAATCTCCGCCGGGCCGTTGTCCAGGGGAAGCAGGATGCGCCGCCAGTCTGGGCGCCAGAGGCCCGCGCGTGGCGCGGTGGCGATGCGCTCCACGCGGGCGCTCTCTCGCCCCTTCTGGACGACCACGCTCTCACTTCCCATGAATCCTCACTTTCCTGCCCTAGTCCGCATACAACGGCTCATGATCCTGGCGGGCGCATGAGCTCTTAGTATACCGCGCTCAGCCGCAATGTCTGGGCCATGCGGTCGCCATCATGGGACCAGCGCCCGATTTCACCGGATTTCTAGCGCGTGCGCGTGGCCAAGAGGGCGTCCGGCGTGACGCGGCTGGGCCTCCGCGCGTCGTACTTGACACGGGCTAGTCGCTCCGCCTGATATGCCCTCGATGGGGCCGCCAGGGACGCGCGCGGGCGGTTCTCCGAGTCCGCGCGGCGCCTCTCCTTGCCTCACCGGACTCCGCCTCAGTTCAGGAGCCAGCTGTGGACGAGCCAACAGATTACGGCAATGCGCCAACCGAGGTCGGCGTGGAGACGAGACCCATCCGAGGCCTCGACGGCGCGCGCGAGAACATCCGGCGGTCGCTGCCGTTGCGGATCGCGGTCACTGCCCTGCTGCTGCTCATCGCCGCGCTGGCGCTGACGCCAGCCTTCCTCTTCTTCCGTCGCCCCCATCCCGTCTTCGCGACCACCACGCCCGGTGACATCACCCTCACCCTCAGCGCGTCGGGCAGCGTACAGGCGACCATCTATAGCGCGAGCTTCCCGATTCCAGGCGTTCTGGCGCAGATCAATGTCGCTCCCGGCCAGCGGGTGCGCAAAGGTGACACGCTCGCGACACTCGACACGACCCAGAACAAAGCGGCGGTGACCGCCGCGCAATCCGCGGTCAGCGACGCCCAGAGTGGCGTAGATGCGGCGCAAACCGCCTCCGACCAGGCGCAGACCGCGCTCGCCACGGCGCAATCATCGCTCGCCACACAGCAGTCATACGCCTCCACCGAGTGCGCCAGGCAGCCATCTGACCCAGTCTCCTGCGCGGCTGCCCAGGCGGCGGTGGCGCGCGCGCAGACCCAGGTAGACGCGGCGCAGGCCCAGGTGAACGCGGCGCAGGCCCAGGCGGCGGTGGCGCAGAACACGCTCGATAACGCGCAGAGCGCGCTCAGGGCCGCGCAGGGCGGGCTGGCCTCCACAGCGCTCACGGCGCCCCACGATGGCGTCGTGCTGGCGGTCAACGGCCAGAGCGGCGACCAGATCGCGCCCGGCGGCGCCCCATTCATCACCCTGGCGGACACCGCGCAGCCGCTGGCGACCGTGCTGATCGGCTATCGCGACATCGCCGCCGTCGAGGTGGGCGAGCTGGCGACCGTGCGCGTGACGCAGGCCACTGGCGCGCAGAAGCTGGCTGGGACGGTCGCGGCGGTGACGCTGCAGCCCCACGGCTCAGGCGATCAGCTCGCCTACCCCGTCTCCATCAGCATTGACCCCGTGTCGCTCAAAGGCGCCAGCCTCTTGCCCGGTATGAGCGCCAGCGTCACCATCACCACCCGCGCGCGCATGGATGTGGCGACGCTGCCGGTCGGCGCCATCGCCTACGC
>DASTKI010000207.1:0-3275 GCA_035716045.1 Ktedonobacterales bacterium | reverse complement strand
CGCTACGGAAGGCGCCAGCAGCGAAAACTCGCTGGCCTCGCGGTAGCGGTGCGTCCACTGCGCGCCGAGGGCATCATAGACCGCGAGCGCCGCGCCATACATGCGGCGGCCCGGACGCTCGCCCCGATAGACCGGCAGCAGGAAGCCCAGCGGCGTTATCAGGCCCGCGCCCACCTGCAGCAACCGGTTGCGCGCCCGCACCGATTCGTGTGTTAGCCGTAGATCGCCCCGCGCAAGATAGCGCAGCCCGCCATGCACGAGCTTCGAGGAGCGACTCGACGCGCCCCAGGCGAAATCGCGCCGCTCGACCAGAAGCGCCCGCAGCCCCAGGTGCGCCGCCTCGCGTAGCAGCCCCGCGCCGGTGACACCGCCGCCGACAATCAGGATGTCCCACGGCCCGCCGATGCGCTGCCAGATGGCGTCGCGTTCCTGCGTCATACGACTGTTCTCCATGTAATAATGGGAATGACTCTCGGCCATAAATGGCCGGAGTAATTGAGAACGGGCCATGAATGGCCACCTCGCCCAATGGGCGAGCAGAGCGCCCGTGATCGCACCGACGGGCGTTTACGCCCTTGCTGCCCATACTCCGGCCTTTCAAGGCCGAAAGTGCGTGCTACGCTTCAATGCCGAGGGTCGTCTACCAACTTCCCCGGATTCATGATGCCCGCCGGATCGAAATGCGCGCAGAGCGCCTGAATCGCCGCGATGCCAGCATCACCCTTTTCGGCGGACAGGTAGGGCAGATGGTCACGCCCCACGCCATGCTGGTGACTGATGGTGCCGCCATGCGCCACGATGGCCGCGCTCGCCGCCGCCTTCAGACGCTGCCAGCGGGCCAGCGATTCTTCCGGGCCGGCCGCCAGCCGATAGAGATAGGTGGTGTAGACGCTCGCGCCGTGGCGATAGAGATGTGAGAGATGCGTAAAGACGTGTACGTGCTCGTCCCACTCCGCCAGCCCATCGCAGAGCGCCGCCTCGATGCCGGTCACCATCTCCGGCACGTTGTTCCAGATCGTCGCCGTCTCCACCGTATCAATCGCGTAGCCCGCCTGCCAGAGCGTGTTGCGCAGATAGGGCGTGCGGAAGCGGCTCTTGTGCCACGCCCGGCCAAGCGCCTGCCCCAGATGCACGCCCTGATGCCGTCCGCTGATTGCCAGCGCCTCTTTACGTGTCGCCTCCACCAGCGGCTCGCGCCCGGCGAAGCCCAGCACCATCATGCACTTCTCCGCGCCCGCGCCGCGCACCGCCAGATAGCGGTCCAGCACGGCGATGATCCGGCGATGGCCTGCCAGCACGAGGTTCGTCTCCGTCTCGCGCGGGGTGCTCAGCCGCACCATCGAGAGCGGCAAGCCACTTTGCAAGAGCATGCGCGCGGCGGAAACGCCCTGCTCCCACGTAGGGAAGAAGACCGCATGAAACGCCTCCACCTCCGGCAGCGGCGCGATACGTACCGTCGCCTCAGTGACGATTCCTATCCGACCCTCGGAGCCGAGCGCCACCTCGCGCAGATCGGGACCAGCGGCGGAGGCCGGGAAGACCGGCAGATCGAGCGTGCCGACCGGAGAGACCATCTGCCCCCCAGCGAAACGCTGTTCGATGCGCCCGTAGCCGAGCGACTGCGTGCCGCTGGAGCGTGTGGCGATCCAGCCGCCGAGCGTCGAATACTCGAACGACTGCGGGAAATGCCCCAGTGTATAGCCGCGCGCCCGCAGATGCGCCTCCAGATCGGGGCCGCGCACGCCCGCCTCGAAGGTGGCGAGCTGGCTGACCTCGTCGAAGGCGCGCAGCCGGTTCATGTGGCGCATATCCACCGTCAGCACAGGCGCCGCGCCCGCCAGCGGATTGATATGCCCGGCAACGCTGGTGCCGCCTCCGTAGGGGATGATTCGCGCGCCAACCGTCGCCGCCCAGGCGAGCAGCGCCGCCACATCTTCGGCGCGCTGGGGATAGGCGACGCCATCGGGGAAAGTCTCGACCTGCCCGCTGCGTAGCGCGATCCAGTCGCCCAGGCTCTGCCCGCGCGCGTGGCGCACTCGTTCGGCGGCGTCGGGCGTCACGAGCGGATGTTCTGGCAGGCGCGAGCCGGGAACTTGTTTGACTACCTGCGCCAGCGTCACATCATGCGGCGGCGCGCCTGGCCCGACGAGTTGCTCTAAATAGCGTGTGGTCGAACCCGGCAGATGCAGGCTAATGGTATCGTCGCCCCAACCGTTCCAGCGTCGCATGTAGGCCGCTCCCTCCCCATCCCTCCGCGATGCCTGTATCTGGCATTCCCACTCTTAATAGTGTATCAGGCGAGGTGTGGCTGGATAAGATAGCCAGGGAACAGCGGCAGATGCATGCTTCATCAGGCGACAAAAAACGGACGGACGCTTTTCAGGGCGTCCATCCGCATCTATTGGCAGCGAGTACGTCGGTCAGACGCACTCGCGAAGCGACTGGGTTGAGTTGGCGCTACGTAGCTTGGTAAGGGCGACCATCTCGAGCTGCCTAACCCGCTCGCGCGAGATGCCCAGCTCTTTGCCCACCTCCAGCAGTGTCCGGCTGCGGCCATCGCCGATGCCGTAGCGCAGGATGACCACCGACCGCTCGCGGGTAGTCAGTTGCGAGAGCGCGCGGTGCAACTCTTCGCCCAACAGGTGCTGCGAGGCGATATCGGCGGGCGTCTGCACGCCGGGGTCTTCGAGCGTATCGGAGAGGGCGAGGCGGTTATCGGTATCGGCGGGGGCATCGAGCGAGACAGGCTGCTCGGTGATATGCATCAGGTCGTCAACTTCTTCCATCGGCATGCCCGCCGCGTCGGCAATCTGCTCTGGCAGGGGATCGCCGCCGTTTTCCTGCGAGAGCTGCGAGGCGACGCGGCGCACCTTGCGCAGACGGGTCGCGACATGCTCGGGCAGGTGGATCAGGCGCGATTGCTCACCCGCCGCGCGGCTGATGGCCTGGCGAATCCACCAGGTGGCGTAGGTGCCGAAATGGCAGCCGCGCTGCCAGTCGAACTTTTCGGCGGCGCGCATCAGGCCGAGGTTGCCCTCTTGAATCAGGTCGATCAGCGGCACGCCGGAGTTGGTGTAGCGGCGCGCAATCGAGATTACCAGGCGTAGATTCGCCTCGACAAGACGGCGGCGCGCGCGTGAATCGCCCGCCTGTGAGCGTTTGGCAAGGATAATTTCTTCTTCGTGGGTCAGTAATGAGAGGCCGCGAATATCGTGGAGATAGCTCTGGAAAGCGTCTTCAGTGCCATCGGCGCCGCCATAGTGTCCCGCGCCCTT
>DASTKI010000206.1:0-52979 GCA_035716045.1 Ktedonobacterales bacterium | reverse complement strand
GCCAGGGGCGCGCCATAGGGCGCTGGGGCCTCGCCGAAGGTGGGCACGAAGTCGCAGCCGGAGACATCGGCGATGTACATGTAGGGCATGTAGTCCGCCGTCGCGCCGGAACGATGGTACGAGGAGGAGGAGGAGTGGTAGGCGCAAAACCCGTTGTCGGTAGGCAGCGGGAAGGAGCATGAGCGATGGCCCAGGTAGGTCGCGCAGGACTGCACGCCGTGCGCCGTGATGAGCGCGTAGCCCACGCCCGGCGTCAGCGGCCAATGCTGCGCTTCGCTGACACGCTCGATCTCGGCGGTGATGTCCTTATCGCTCAGCGGGTCGGCTTTTGTCCCAGCATGCGGGTAGGGCTGCGTGTCCACGTAGGTTCCCCCCAGGCTCGCGATATTGCGTATCGGCCCGGCGATGTCCCAGTACTGGGTCAGCAACCCGTAGAACCGTGTGCCGCCAACGTCCTTGAGATACTGCGCCACCAGCGAGCGGAAGCGCGCGTCGCTGCCGGAGGGATCCAGCCGCGTGCCGGCTGGCGTCCAGAAGATGACATACGCCGTGAAGGTGTGCATGACATCGCCGTGGTGATAGGCGACGCCGCGACAGTGGCGCTGGCAGACGGAGAAATCGAGCGTCGCCCCCGCGCCCGGGCGCACCACCACCGGCTGCGATGTCCCGCTCTGCGCGGCGACGCACACATAGGGGCCCGCTGGCGCGTTCGTCACGATGTACTGGCCCTGCGCCCCAGCTACGGCGCTGTAGTGCGCTGGATTGTTCTGGCTCGTGCGCGCCGCCAGCGAGTCATCCCAGCAGTCTACCGAGGCGGAGTTGATCGGCTGATGGGTGGCGCTATCTACCGCGACGCCGCTGATCGAGCCAGGCTGGAGCGCCAGCGCGCCGCAGCGCTGGCCCGACGCGACGGGCGCGCAGGCTGCGCCAGCCGTCTTCGCGGACGGCGAGCCGAAGTCCAGGGTGTACGAACTGTTGAGCTGAGGATGGATACTGGCCGTCGCGGTAGCGTATTTCGGCGCCGCCAGCGAGCAGACGTAGTCACGCCCGCGGAGCAGGCTCAGCGTGTACTGTCCCTGGGCGTCGGTCACGGCGTGTGAATCGCCACAGGCCACGGTCGCGCCGGCCACGATCGCCATGACGTCGCGTCCGGCCTCGCGCTGGGCCGCGTCCTCGCCATAGACCGTGCCTGTCACGCGCGTCGAGAAGACGGAGAAATCGCGCGCCAGCAGTTGTGGCTGCGCGATGGCGGTGGCGCCGATCAGGGCCGCGCAGGCGACGAGCGGCGTCAGGAACAGGCCGAGAACCATCCAGAACAGGCCGCCCCGACGGCGGCGCGGTGGCCGCACAGGAGCGAACGTTGGCGGCGCGTAACCCGGCGGCGCGTAACCCGGCGGCGCGTAACCTCCGGGGTTATAGCCTGGCGGCGCTTGATACGGCCACGGGCTTGACGGCGGCGATGATGGCGGCCAGGGGGTTGTCGGCGTCTGGGGAGTAAAGGGCGGCGGCGTGGATGATGAGGATGGGGGCATGGAATCCATGCGCTAGACCCGCTTCCAGTTTCTCTCACGTTCCTTGGGAACACGAACGACGCGCGGAGAGCGATAGATAACGCCAGTTGGCGGGCCGCTCATAGCTGAGTCGCGTCGCCAGCGGAGCCAGTATAGCAGAGTTCCACCCGCGTTAACCAACCCCTACGGGACCAGGCCACTCACCTTGGATTACGCTTGTCTGATACGGAAGCCAGCGGAGACAGGCGTTCGGGCCAGCGCGATTGACAGGCCGGGCGCGCCAGACCTATACTGCCCGGTGTTCTACCGGGCATGGAGCGGGATTCGCAGCCCTCCGCGCCCCGCCGGAAAGCGCCGAGGAGAGACTGCATGCCGGGTGACTATCGGCCAGGGAGCTCGGGAGGCTCGTGGGACCGGCGCACACTCAAGCCCAAAGGACGAGCAGGCGACCCGATGAGCCCGCCAGGCGCTTCGGGCCGGCGTCCAGTTCCCCCGCCTGGCCGCTCCGACCCGTTCCGGCCCTACGGCGCGCCAGGCGCCAGCGGCGCGCAGCGGGCCGTCGGCCCCTATCGCGGGGCTGTTCCTCCGGGCGCCAGCGGCGCGCAGCGAGCGGTTGGCCCCTACCGGGGCGCGGGCGCTCCCGGCTCATGGCGCAATGACCCATTCGCGGCCAGCCTGGCGGGCGGATTCCAATCCTCGGCGCACCTGGAGGCGATTCAGCGCAAGCGCAAAGGCTCCGCGCTGTTTCACGATGGCAACGCGGGCCACCTGTGGCGCGGTGAGGTGACGTCGCTGCTGGGCGAGAGCATCCTGAGCGTTGGGGTCGTCATCTGGCTGGCGTATATGACCGGCTCACCGGTGGTGGTCATGCTGGCCGTCCTGGCGCTTGGTCTACCCTGGCTGGTGGCCCTGCCGTTCGCGCCGATCTTCGAGCGCGTGCGCGAGCCGGGGAAGCCACTGCGCTGGATGGGCAGCGTGCGCGTGGCGGGGGCGCTGGGAGTGCTAGGCATGCACTTCCAAACAATCTATCCCGTGCTCTTCGGGCTGCTGTTCGCCATCGGGCTGGCGGGGCGCCTGCGGCAATCGCTGCGGGTGGCGGCCTCGCGGGTCTGTCTGGAGCCCGGCGAGGTCGAACTGGTGGCCAATGACCTGTTCACCGGCTCCGCTGTCGCGGCGGTGGTCGGGCCATTGCTGGCCGCTGCCCTCTTCATGGCCCTGGGCGAGCGGGTGATCCTGGTGACCCTGGCCGCCGCCGCGCTCTTCCTGCTCGCCTCGAACTCCGATGGCTTCCTCGACGCCCTCCCCGAAGAGCAGCGCGCGTTCATACGGGCGACGCCCACCACTGCCGCGCCCGACGACGCCACCCGCGATGACCTGCTGGCCGCCGCGCGCGGAGCGGACGCGACCGACAGTGAGGCGGGCGCCGGTGAGGCGGCTCTCACACCAGACCAGCGCGAGCGGGCGCTGCCGGAATGGTATCAGCAGGGGCCAGAGCGGCCCTTCCAGGTGATAGGCGACATCCGCGTCGGCATGGGCCTCGCGGGTGGGCGGGCGGCGAGCGCCACCGCGCTGCTGACGCTGGCCGCGCTGGGGCTGGTGGGTGGCGGCTTGAGCGTGCTGGAGATCTTCTATGTCACCGACCGCCTCGGCCTGCCAGGCTACTATCTCGGCGCGCTCGCGGCGCTGGAGGCGGGTGGCCTGACGCTCGGCGCGCTGCTGGCCAATATGTTCCGGGCGCGGGGAGCGGGCGGCGCGCTCGCTCCACTGGGGCTGACGCTGACAGGCGTGGCGCTGACTGTGCTCGGATTCAGCCCCACCCCAGTGGTCAGCTATGGGGCCGCGCTAGCGATGGGACTGGCCAACGGGCTGAGCGTTGTCGCGGCGCGGCGGCTGCTGCGCGCGGGGCGGGATGGCGCCGAGCGGCGCACGCTGAGCGCCGCCGAGGGCTTCGTCGCCGCGGCGGGCGGGGCGGGCGGAGCCATCCTCTTCACGCTGTTCTATACCGGGTTCTTGCGCGTGAGCGCGGGCGCGAACACCCTGTTTCCGGGCGCGCCCATCCCATTCATCATTGGCGGCGCGGGCGCGGGACTGGCCCTGACGGGCGTCATCCTGTTCATCTCGCCGGGGCTGCGCGAGCGCGCGCCGAAAGACAAAGCGGCAAAGGCAAGCGCTGGCAAGGGCGGCGCTCCGGGCGCGAGCGGGCGCTTTGCGTCGCCCCTTGGGGCCTCGGGCAAGATGGGAGCCATGGGCGAGACAGGGGCCACGGGAGCGGTGGGCGCGCTCTGGGGCGATGACGCGGACGAACGGGGCGCCTACGCCGATGAGGATGAATACGACTATGGCGAGGACGCCGAGTACGACGACTACGATGAGGATGACGATGATTGGCGCGGGCCAGCGCGTGGGAGAGGCGCGCCACGCCGTGGTGGCCGCCCACCCTCGGAGCCGCGCGGAGGGCCACGCATCCGGCGCGGCCGCTGACGGCCAGCATCACTGACGCGCCGTGCGGAGGAGGGGACGCCCTATGGAGAAGTCGCCAGTGTTCGCGGAGCTGCGCGGGCGCAGGCTCGCCGCATGGCGGCAGACAGCGGACCGGCGCATCACGGGGCCAGATGAGGGCGCGGAGTTGATCGGCGCGCTGGGCCTGGTGACGCTCTATCCCGTGTCGCCTGAGGCGCCCAATCTCTATCACGCCTACGTCGGCGACCCGGAGCGGCCGACGGACTCAAAATGGGACAGCCCATCGGGCGAGATCTACACCTGGCGCTGGGTCCTGGGGCGCCGCCAGGCCGCATGCTACACGGTCGTCGTGCGCAAGCGCCCGACCTGGATCGCCTGGGACCTGCTGCCCACCGTGCTGCGACTGCTCAGCGACACGCGCATGCCGGACGAGCTGTTCCACCTTGGGGTCATCTCACCTGAGGCGTATCGGATCGCGCGGGCGTTGGAGGAGGCCGGGCGCCCGCTAAACACTACCGATCTGCGCGCCGCCGCCCAGTTTCCCACAGGCAAGGAGCAGCGCGCCGCCTACCAGAAGGCGCTCGCCGAGCTGGACGCGCGGCTCCTGCTGACCCGCGTGTTCTCGCCCGATGCGCGCGCCGCGAGCGATCCTGCGCTCGCTGAGGGCGAAGCCTCCGGCGAGACAGGAATGGGCCATACGCTGTTCAGCATGAGCTACCGCGAGCATGTGGACGCGGCGGAGCGCATGACGCGCGAGCAGGCGCTCGACCAGCTGCTCACGCGCTACCTGTCGGGCGCCGTGTGGGCGGCGACGAAGCCGCTCTCGCGCGCGCTCGGCCTGCCACAGGCGGAGCTGGACGCCGCGCTCGCGCGTCTCCAGGAGCGCGGCCAGGCGCGCCCGCTGGCGCTGGCCGAGATTCTCAGCCCTGCATGGCTGTGGGCAGGCGAATAACGCGTCACTCACAGCAAACAGGCTCAATCGCCCGGCAGGAAGCCGGGTGAGCTATCGCTAAGGACGCTTCATCCTCACGGGCGTTAGCGATGACCTCGACGTTGTGATGAGAGTCCGAGAATGGCGCGCAACAGCGGGCGATATTTGAGACATCTCGACGCGACCGTGTACCGCATGCGCCTGTCAAGGGATTAGCGGCGCCGGACAGCGAGCAAGTTGCTAACTAAAGGAGGCCATCTACTCCAGATGTGCGCCTGGTATTTCGTAAGCCTGGCAATTCGGGTAAGTCATGGGATATAGTTGGTTGACATAGGTGGCGCCTTACAAGGTAGCGAAGAGGTCGGCCTTCATCAGGTGATCCAGGATTGATCTACCGCCGCCACCTTCCCTCCGCTAAGTATTTGCCCTATCGTCGTTTCCGCGCGAAAGGCTGCCGTCCATTTTGCAGAATAGGTGGGGATGACGATGGCTCAGCAGCAGCAGCGGTTCTATGATCTGGTTGTAATCGGCGCTTCGGCTGGCGGCATTGAGGCCCTCTCTCTATTCGTGGCGACGCTGCCAAAGTCGTTTAGTGTGCCGGTCGTGATCGCGCAGCACATTGATCCTAACGCGACCAGCCATCTCGATCAAATCCTCTCCAGACGCGCTACACTGCCCGTGCGCGCTGTGGCAGCAGGCGCGCCTGCGCACTTAGAGGATGGCGTGATCTATGTTGTTCCGGCGAACAATGACGTCGAGATTTCCGATGATGTGGTCCACCTGGCGCCAGGCGCCGGCCGCGGCGCCATGCCATCCATTGACCGGCTGCTCACCAGCGCCGCGCGCGCTTACGGTGAGCGTGTCATCGCCGTCATTCTCACCGGCTCGGGAACGGATGGAACGGTAGGCGCGCGCGAGGTGAAAGCGGCGGGCGGCGCTGTCATCATCGAGAACCCGGCCACAGCTAGCTATCCATCGATGCCCGCGTCGCTGGCGCCGACCACGGTTGATCTCGTCGTGGATCTGGCGCGTATCGGCCCATTGATCGTCGACCTCATTAGCGGCGCGCAAGACCTGACGACTCCAGTCGCGTCTAACATCTTGCCCAACCTGCTCGAAAAGGTACAGCAGCATACCGGCATTGATTTCAATCAGTACAAGAGCCCTACCATCCTGCGACGCCTGCATCGCCGTATGGCGGCGATGGGCGCTGAAACGCTGCCCGAATATATCCGCCTCCTGGATGAGCGCCCGGAGGAATACCAACGTCTGGTCGCGAGCTTTCTGATCAATGTGACTGAGTTCTTCCGCGACCAGCCACTCTACACCTTTCTCCGTGAGAACGTCATCCCAGAGATGATCGCGCGCGCGCGCGGGAGCGGCAAAGAGCTGCGCGTCTGGTCGGCGGGATGCGCGACGGGCGAAGAACCCTACTCCATCGCCATTCTCCTGGCGGAAGCCTTGGGTGTCGAAGCGCCTCAGTTCAATATCCGTATCTTCGCCACAGATGTGGACGGCGATGCGATCACCTTCGCCCGTCGAGGCAGATACCCCCCGTCGTCGTTGACGAGCATGTCAGACGACCTGCGAACGCGCTATTTCATCCCAGTCGAGCGCGGTTACGAGGTCTCGAAATTCATACGCAATATGGTGATCTATGGCGAGCATGATCTTGGACAGCGCGCGCCCTTTCCACGTATGGACATGGTGTTCTGCCGCAATGTGCTGATCTATTTTACGAATGAACTGCAAACGCACGCCCTCCAGGCATTCGCGTTCTCGCTGCGCGATGGCGGATATCTCGTGCTGGGCAATGCGGAGACCGCGGGATCGATAAGCCAGTATTTCGCCCTCGTCCATCCTCATTTCAGAGTCTATCGTCGCCGGGGGGATCGTGTGCTGCCGCCGCCTCTTCCCGTCAGCATCATGAGGATCCGGGGCCCCTCCGTGACTCCGCCGATCCCCGCAGGCGCGGCGCCCATCGACCTGAACCTCCCCACTGAGGCGCCACGCGTCGCGCCTGCGGGCGGGCAGGCGCTTTCTACGATGGAGGCGAGTGGTGGGCTGGCCCCTGCGCATGAGATCGGGGCACGGGTGTACACACCTCGAGAGCGGTTCGCCGACCAGATCCTCAGCCTGGCCATGGGCGTGGTCGTGATAGACCGCAATTACGACATCCAGACGATCAACAACGCCGCCTACACCTTGCTGGACATTCACCGCCCGGCCATCGGCAAGGACTTGCTCCATCTCGCCACGCGGGTTCCTACTAAGCCCCTGCGTGCGGCGATTGACACCATATTTCAGCAGGAGGAGGGCGCAGCCCCTTCCGGCGCGGTGACGATCACCCTGGAATTGGAGCATGGCGAGCAAGAGGATAGGCATATCCTTCAGATCTCCTGCAATCCCTATTCGCGCGCGAATGACACTCCCAGTCAGGGCGTTCCCTCGACTGTAGAAGCCGTGATCCTGTTCATCTCAAAGGTCCCGCGCGCCGAACAAGCGCCGGACGCGGCTGAGGCTCAGGCGCCCGCTCCAGCCGGAGAGCAGGCGCAGCGCGTACAGGGGAGCGCCACACAGGTAGAGGAGATTGCGCGCCTGACCAGACAACTCGAAGCGGAGCGGGCGCTCAATCATGAGCTGCGCCTCGCAAACCTGGAGCTGCGCGAGACCAGCGACACCTTGCGACGCTCCAACGAAGATCTCCTTGTGGCTCAGGAAGAAGCCCAGGCTTCCTCAGAAGAGATCACCACGCTCAATGAGGAGATGCAGGCTACCAACGAAGAGATGGAGACCCTCAACGAGGAGCTAGAGGCGACCGTTGAGGAGCTGCGCACGACCAATGACGACTTGCTGGCGCGAGCCCAAGAGCTACAGACGCTCGCACAGGAAAAGGAAACACAGCGCCAGGCCAGCGAGCGCGAGCGGGCGCAGCTGGAAGCCATCTTGTTGAGCATGGGGGATGCGCTAATCGCGATGGACGCGAGCAGGAATCAGACGCTGACGAACGAGGCCTACCAGCGCCTCTTTGGCGACGCCGATGGACAACTCGCGATCGAGGACGTGCTGGGCAACCCCTTGCCGCCTGAGGCGGCTCCCTGGCGGCGTGTGGGAGAAGACGAGCCCTTCACGATGGCGTTCACGATACTAGCGCCAGATGGCTCCCGGCGCTGGTTCGAGGCGAATGGGCAGCCAATTCGCTCCGGCGAAAGCAAGCTAGGAGGGGTAGTGACCATCCGTGACCTCTCCGATCGGAGCATACGCGGCTTGTACGAGCACTTCCTGGCGCGGGCGAGCCATGAGCTCAAGAACCCGCTGACCTCGCTCATGATAACCCTTGAGATGCTCCAGCGGCAGCTACCGGCCGACGCGGCTGGCAGGCGCCAGCGGAAAATGGCCGCGAACGCGATGCGATACGCGCACCGGCTGGATGTCATGGCGAACGATCTCAAGGACTTGCAGCGCATACAGCACGACAAGCTCGATCTCACCTTGGAGCGCCTGGATCTCGTTGCGCTCGTTCGCCAAACGGTCGACGATGTAGAGCTCATCCAGCCTCCAGACGGCCCTCGTCCTTCAATTGTCGTGCAGGCGCAGCCTGAAAGTGCGCCGCTCATCGTTCTGGGCGATGCGGTGCGAATTCAACAGGTATTAGAGAACCTGCTGACAAACGCGCTGAGATACGCTCCAGATAGCAAGCGCATCGATGTGCGGGTGCGGCGCGTCCAGCAACGCGACGTCCCTGATACAGCGGAGCTTGAGGTGCGGGATTATGGACCCGGCATCGCGGCGGCGGACTTGAAATACCTGTTCACCCCGTTCTATCAGGCGACCCATGATCGCGCGCCCCAGCGCGGCGGTTTAGGCCTCGGATTGTATATCGTTCAGCAGCTGGTGAAAGCGCTCGGCGGCGATATCACGGCGCGGTCGGTGGAAGGGCAAGGAGCGACATTCACCATCCACCTTCCGCTCGCCGCCGAAGGCGAGCAGGCGGCGCTTCCAGCCAGCGGCGCGTCACAGGAGCCAGGCGCGGACGCCGAGGACGGCGAATAACAGGCTCACGCGGAAAGATACTCGGCGCCGCTGCGCTTCTATCATACAGGGGAGGACAGGAAGCCATGGATAGAACGGAGAGTATCCGCCAGGCGATGTATGAAGCCTGCAAAGCGCGCGACGTGATGTGGGAAGTGGTGTTGAAGGAGTTGGAGTTCCGCAATGCCCCTGCCGCGCGTGAGGCGCGCGCGGCGGGTAGGGGCATGCGCGTGCGACCGCTCGTTGGCTTCTCGACACGCGCGGCGGCGCTGGCATGGAGCCATCTGGATTACCGCGCGCGCGCCGACTGGATCTGGATCTGCCAGTCGGCGCATGAGATATGGGTTCGTGGCGTGATGGAGCTTGCTCCGATCGAGGTTACGCCAATCGAGTTGACCACGATCGAACCCACCGTCACGGAGACAGCCCCGATCGAGCTTACTCCCATGGAGCTTGACCCGCTCGAGTTTCCCCCAATAGAGCCTGCTAACGCGGAGTTCACCGAGGCCAGGCCCAGCATATATGGCCAGGGTGGCGCCAACACCATGCGACGGCGTGGGCGCGTCGCTCGCGGCATGGGTGAGTGTGGGCGCCGCTAGCATCTGCTACAATCCGACGCTGCCATGCATGATGCCGCCATCAATGAAATAGGTGGTGGCGGTCGTGTAGCTCGCCTGATCGGAGGACAGCCAGACGACCAGATTGGCGATTTCGGCTGGCCTGGCGACGCGGCCTTGCGGGATCGCGGCATTGAGCCGCGCCTGCTGCGAGGGATCGGCGAGGGTGGCGGCGTTGATTGGCGTATCCACCGCGCCAGGCCCAACGTTGACCACAAATATGCCGTGCGGCGCCAGCTCGACCCCGGCGGTGCGCGTCAGCATGCGCATGCCGCCCTTGGCGCAGCAGTAGGCCGTGTTGCCTGGCATGGGCCAGTCCTCATGCACCGACGAGATGTTGATGATGTGGCCCCCGCCACCTTGCCTGATCATCTGCCGGGCGGCGATCTGCGTCCCGAAGAACGCGCTCTTCAGGTCAACGCCGATCACCGCGTCGAACTGCTCCTCTGTGGTCTCGAGCAGCGACGCGCGTGTCTCCATCCCGGCGTTGTTGATCATCACATCCAGACGCCCCGCCGCGCGCACCGCCTCGTCCACCAGGCGCTGGATCTCCTGTGGATGGGCGACATCACCCCGCATGATCCACGCTTTGCCATCCGCTTGCCGGATCTGTTGCAGCGTCGCCTCGGCGGCGGTCTGGTTGCGGTGATAATTGATCATGACCGAGGCGCCCGCTTGCGCCAGGGCGAGGCTGATCGCGTGACCGATCCCGCTGTCGCCGCCGGTCACGAGGGCCACTTTGTTCGCGAGTAACATGGCGAATCCTCCCAATCGCAATCCCCCGCACCAACAGAGCGCCTTCCCTTGCCTCAGACTATCCTACCAGGAGCCGATCACGCAAGGGAGCGCCCATCCGGGTCGCCCGTCCCTGCGCGGAGCGCCAGTCCGGCGTACTGCCCAGTTGACCAGGGCGGCGCCTGGCCCAACGCGTGATGCCGTCGCCATGCGTGGCGACGTATCGTTCTTGGTAACACGCGCGCCGGATGGTCTGGCTCGCGAGGGATACCGTGTAGAGCGCGGGTCCATATGCAAGGGGAGAGACTCCATGACAGAAGAAGCGACGCCACAAGCCGCGCCAGCCGGGCAGGAGACCGCCACGACGCTGAGCGCGTTTTCCGATCAACTGGCGAACGCCGTCGAGCGCGCCTCACACTCGATCGTCACCGTCGCCGCGCGCCCGCGCCAGTCGGCCAGCGGCGTGCTCTGGCAGGCGGGGAGTGAGGTCGTGATCGTCACCGCTGACCACGTGGTCGAGCGCGAGGACGACATTGCCATCACCCTGCCCGATGGGCGGCAGACGAAGGCGACGCTGATTGGGCGCGACCCCAGCACCGACCTGGCCGTGCTGCGGCTGGCCGGCGACCTGGGCGTCGGCGCGGCGCCGATCACCGTTTCCGACGCGCTGCGGGTTGGGCATCTGGCGCTGGCGATTGGCCGGCCCACGGAGGGCGGCCCGCGCGTCTCGTTCGGCGTCGTCAGCTCTATCGAAGGGCCGCGCCGCTCGTGGCAGGGCGCGCAGATCGAGGGCATCATCTTCGCCGATGTGACCCTCTATCCCGGCTTCTCTGGTGGGCCGCTGGTGGACCTGGAGGGGCGCTTCGTCGGCCTGAACAGCTCACGACTGACGCGGCAGAGCGCGGCGCTGCCTGTCGCCACAATCCGGCGCGTCGTCTCGACGCTCCAGACGCACGGGCGCGTGCGGCGTGGTTATCTCGGCGTCGCCACGCAGCAGGTTCCGCTGAGCGCGGCGCTGGCGCAGGCCGCTGGCGTCACACAGGACTCGGCGCTACTCGTAGTGACGGTCGAGGGCGACAGCCCCGCGGAGAAGGGCGGCCTGCTGATGGGCGACATCATCGTCAGCGTCAGCGGCCAGCCAGCCACCAGTGTTGACGCGCTGCGCGCCGCGCTCGCCGCGATCGCGCCGGGCCAGCCGCTCATGGTGCGCGCGCTGCGCGGCGGCCAGCGCACGGAGACCACGCTCGTCGTCGGCGAGCGCGACTGATCCAGCATTCGCGCCGCCGGACGCCACAGGCTGATCGTCCTCATCCCGCCCAGGCCGCTCGTCCTCTCTGGAGTGGCCGCGGACGGGATGGGCGGCCCCGGCGCCTAGCGACGCTTCACCAAAATTCTATATTTCCAGGCTTACCGGGCCGATCGGGCGCTTTTTCACCCAGGCCCACAGCGAAAGGACGGCATCGGCTATGGCTGATGCGGTGATATCTTCAACACTGGCGCCAGCGCGCGCCGACCTCGTGACGTTCTCTGAGGAGACGGCGCGGCTGGCGGAGCGGGCGCGGCGGAGCGTGGCGCAGGTCCAGGTGGGCCAGCGCGGGATTGGCTCGGCGATCATCTGGGATGCCGGCGCGACAGAGAGCGCTGGCGAGGCCGAGGTGACGCTCATCACCAACGCGCATGTAGTGGCCGCCGGGCGTTCGGAGCGGCTGACGCTCAGGCTGAGCGACGGGCGCGAGATCGAGGGGCGCGTCGTGGCGCTGGACCCAGAGCGCGACCTGGCGGCGGTGCGCGCCATCGCGAACGGCCTGGCGCCGGCGACGATTGGTGACTCCAGCGCGCTGCGCGTCGGCGAGCTCGTCATGGCGGTAGGCAATCCGCTGGGGCTGGAGGGCGCGGTGACAGTCGGCGTCGTCGCGGCGCACGCCCCGGTAGACCCCGACCTCGATCTGGAGCCGGCCGAGCATGAGCGCGGCCCGATGAGCCCGCGTAACCGTATGGCGCGCCTGCCGCTGGTGCAGGCGGATATCCGGCTCTATCCCGGCAATTCCGGCGGACCACTGCTCGACGCGCGCGGGCGCGTGATCGGCGTCAATACGATGGTAGGTGGCGGCATGGGGTTCGCCGTGCCGAGCAACGCCGTCGCGCGCTTCCTACAGGAGTCGGGCCGCGGCGGCCAGCGCGCCTATCTTGGTGTGCAGGTTCAGACAGTCCCCCTGGCGGAGGGCCAACGCCAGCGGTTTGGCGTGGAGAGCGCGACGGTGGCCCTGGTAATCGGCGTTGAGTCAGATGGCCCGGCTGAGGCGGCGGGCCTCCTGATCGGTGACGCGCTGCTGGCCGTAGACGGGCGCGTGATCGCGGGCGCCGACCAGCTCGTGCGCGCGCTGAACCGGCCCGGAGCGGCAGGCCAGCCACGCGCGCTGGAGGTGTTGCGCGGCGGCCAGCGGCTGACCATCACCCTGACACCCGTTCAGCGCGCGGCGGCGTGAGCACGGACCATCGCGGCCCTGAAGGGCCGGCGCACGGCGCGGGAGCATGAATGCTCTGGGCCTTTAGGCCCTCGTCACGTGCCCCGGCCTTTCAAGGCCGGGAAGGCACGGGAAGGAGATTCACTCCCTTTCCCGCCGCATAGCGCGCCACAGCCTCGCCACGCGGCATTCATGCCTGCGTCTCCATGCGCCCGGCCATTCATGGCCGCGCGTCCCTGTACCCACCTGATGAATGGATGAGCATGCGGATCTATATTCTGGCGCCTTATCCGACGGTCCGCGCGGGGCTGGCCGCGCTCGCGCGCGAGCAGCCAGGCTGGACCGTCGTGGGGCAGAGCGCGACCACCGCGCCACCCGCCAGGGAAGCCTCGCCCAGTGAGGTGGATGTGCTGATCGTGGAGGTGGATGGCGGCGCGCAAGCCGATGCCATGAGCGGCTGGCTCGACCATGTACGGCCCGCGCGCGGCGTGGTGGCGCTCGGCGCCGCTGAGGGCGCGGCGGACCGGGCGGAACGGCGCGCGCCGCGTGAGCCGCGCGGGCCGGACGACGTCCTGGGCCGCGCCATGGCGATGGCGCGGCTGGTGACGGGCGCGGGGCTCGCGTTTGGCGCGCTGCCGCGCGACGCGGGCGCGGAGGAGATCATCGCCGCCACCACCGCCGTCGCCGGTGGCCTAACCGTGCTGGACCGCGGCCTGGCGACAGCGGCGCTAGCGGCTTTCGAGCGGCCGCGCGTCGCCATCGAGGCGCCGCCCACGAGCGACGAGCCGCTAACCGCTCGCGAGCGTGAAGTGCTGCAACTGCTGGCCCAGGGCATCCCCAACAAGCAGATCGCCCAGCGCCTTCGCATCAGTGAGCATACGGTCAAGTTCCACGTCTCGGCAATCATGGCCAAGATGGGCGCCGCCAGTCGCACGGAGGCGGTCACTACGGCGGCGCGGCGTGGGCTGCTACTGCTCTAGGCGCGTCGCGCCAGAGGCTCAGAGCCAGCGGCGGACGCGGGACTTATACGCGCGGTACTCGTCGCCAAAGTGGCGCGTGAGGAAGCGCTCTTCGGGCAGGATGACGACGACCTGCGTGAGGATGATGAGCAGTGGCAGGAACACCAGCGCCCACGTCACGCTGAACAGCGAGGCCAGACCACCATAGATCAGCGCGTTCGAGACATACATGGGATTGCGTGAGACGCGATAAATGCCGGTCGTCACCAGCTGCGCCGACGCGGCATTCGTGTTGAGCGTTCCCTTGCCGCGCAGCATGGTGATGACGCTCACAGCCGCGAGCGCCACACCGGGCAGAAGCGCCACAAGCCCCAGAACAAGCGCATAGGGCTGCGGGAAGTACGGCAGCGGCAGCCGTGCTTGCAGGAACAGGCCGATCAAGAATACCGCCGCATAGTAGACGGGCGGTGGAATCCGCACACCGGGGCTATCGGCGCGTTGCCGGGTTGCGCTCTGCGCCGCCACGCGGGCGGATTGCTCAGACATGGTATCGCTCATAGTCGCGCTCCTCTCGCTCTCGCGGATGCGCGCCCGCCCTCTCATTCTCCGGCGAGCCGCGCGCCCCGCTGGCTCTCACGGTACGGCGCGCGAGCCTCTGGCGCCATGCGCTTCGCCCACATCTCGACCCACATTCTTGCGCATGACGCAAACGGCGCGCGTGCTATCATGCCTGATACGGACCGCTCCAGCGCGAAATCGCGGGCGTCACGACGCAGGGAGAGTTAGCAGAGGGAGAACGAATGAGCGCCGAGCCGGTCAGCGTCTTTGGCGCGCTGCTCAAGCGCTACCGTCTGGCCCGCGCGCTCACACAGGAGGCGCTGGCGGAGCGGGCAGGCGTGAGCGTGCGCGCGATCAGCGACCTGGAGCGCGGCATCAACCGCTCGCCGCGCCGCGATACGCTAGACCTGTTGGCACAGGCGCTATCTCTCGCCCCGCGCCAGCGCGCCGCGCTGACCGCCGCCGCATTCCCCGCGGCCACCGACGCTGTCCCTGATGAGACGCCACCAGGCGCGCCCGCCTACCTGACTCCACTCATCGGGCGCGAGGATGACGCGCGCCAGATCGGCGCGCTACTCCGGGACCCGGACACACGACTGCTGACGCTGACGGGGCCGGGCGGCGCTGGCAAGACACGACTGGCGCTGCGGGTGGCGGACGACGCCGCCGACCAGTTCACCGATGGGATCTGCGTGGTCATGCTCGAGGCGGTGCGCGAGCCAGAACTGGCGGCGCGGGCTATCGCTGAGGCGCTAGGGCTGCGAGAGACATCGGGCCAGCCGCTGAGTGAGACGCTCACCGCGTATCTACGACCCAGGCGCATGCTGCTCACGCTCGACAACTTCGAGCATCTCCTGCCGGCCGCGCCACTGGTTGGCAGCCTGCTAGGGGCCTGTCCTGGCGTCAAGGCGCTCGTCACCAGTCGCGCGCCGCTGCGGCTGCGAGGGGAGCGCGAGTGGGAGGTCACGCCGCTGGCGATCGAGGCGGCGATCGAGCTATTTCTCCTACGCGCGCGGGCGGCGCGGCCCACCTTGACACTGGCGCCCGAGGCCGAGGAGGCGGTCGCGCGCATCTGCGAGCGGCTGGACCACCTGCCGCTGGCCATCGAGCTGGCGGCGGCGCACTGCAAGACGCTACCGCCCATGTCGCTGCTAGAACGGCTGGAGCGGCGGCAGCCGCTGCTGGTGGGCGGCCCGGTGGACGCGCCGGAGCGTCACCGGACGGTTCGCGGCGCGATCGCCTGGAGCTATGACCTGATCGAGGAGGCCGAGCGGCGCCTGTTCCGCAGCCTCGCGGTCTTCGCTGGCGGCTGGACGCTGGAAGCAGCGGAGGTCGTCCGCGGCGTGGCGGACGCCACAGAGACGCTGGCGCTGCTCGAATCACTGGTGGATGACAGCCTGATTCACGCCGACGTCACGAGCGCGAGCGCGCCGCGCTTCACGATGCTGGAGACGATCCGAGAGTACGCGCTGGAACTGGCTGAGGCGAGCGGCGAATTGGAGGCGCTGCGCAGGCGCCACGCCGAGTATTACGCGCGCTGGAGCGAGGTCGTCGGGAACCAGTCGCAGGGCGCGAGTGATGAGTTGATCGCGCCTGAGTATGCCAATGTGCGGGCGGCGCTGGCATGGGCGATCGAGCGTCGGGAGGCGGCGCTGGGGCTGCGACTGATGCTGGGTGTCGGGCGGCTCTGGTATGAGCGGGGATACATCAGGGAGGGAAGCGCGCGATTGAGCGAGGTGCTGGCGCTGAGCGCGGCAGAGGGGGAGGAAGCCGAGATCGCGCCGCTACGCTTGCGGGCGCTCTTCGGCGCAAGCCTGTACGCGGCCGCGCAAGGCGACTTCACGCGCGCGGAAGCGCTCGCCGCTGACAGCCTGGAGTTGGCGCGCCTGTTGGGTGACAGGAGGGCCGAGGCGGCGGCGCTCTACGCCGTGGGGGACGCGCTGCGCACACGCGGAGATGGCGCGGGCGCCGAGCGCCTCTTCGAGCAGAGTCTTGTGATCTGTCGCGAGCTTGGCGATCATGCGGGCATCACGCGCGCGATCATGGGCCTCGCCACCCTGCTACGCCAGCGCGGGGAACCCGGCCGCGCGGAGACGCTTCTGGAAGAGGGCCTGACGCATGCGCGCACGTTTGGCACGGACTGGGCGGTGGCGAATGTCCTGATCAGTCTCGGGCATGCGGCGCGGGAGCAAGGAGACGGGGGGCGCGGCGAGCGGTTCTATCGCGAGAGTCTGACCGCGCAAGCGAAGCTCAGCAATCCGGTCTACGCGGCGCTCGGCCTGGAAGGATTGGCCGCCGTCACCAGTGAGCGCGACTCCGCCAGGCGCGCCATCACCCTCTGCGCCGCCGCCGCGCGCCTGCGCGACGAGGCGCACGCGCCCCTACCACCAGATGAGCGCGCCGTCATTGAGCGAACGCTGGCCACCGCGCGCGCAGCGCTGAGCCAGCCGGACGCTGACGCGATCTGGGCCGCGGGCCACGCGCTCACCCTCGCACAGGCGATAGAGATCGCGCTAGCGGGCGAGTCAGGCGCCTGAGCGCGTTAACGCGCTCAGGCGTAGAGGGCGAAGACGGTGAGGGCGCTGCCTACGCCCACGGCCCAACCGAGGATAACCTGCCCGGTGGTGTGGCGACCTAGCTCCACGCGCGACCAGCCGACGAGGGCGGCGGCCAGTGCGACCGGCGGCCCCCAGTTAGCGGTGTGCAGCCAGAGCAGCCCGGCGCAGGCGGCGGCGGTGGCGGCGTGGGCCGAGACTTTGTAGGCGAAGTTGATGAGGCCGTCCACGCCGTTGGCGAGCGCCAGGGCGAGCGTGGTGGCGATGGCGGCTGCGGGCGCGCCCATCGCCATGAGCGCGACAACCATCAACACGCCGCAGATCATCCCGACGGGGTAGAGGATGTAGCGCTGCTGGCGCACGCTGACGTCGAGGTCTGTCCAGCGACCCCGCAAGACCTGGTAGCTGACGAGCGCGGCCACCGGAGCGGAGACGAGCAGCAGCGCGACGGCGGCGATCATCAGGCTGCGCCGGAATGAGCCGATAGCGGTATAGGTGATCACCGCCAGCGTCAGGAGCGGCAGCGCCACCGGATGAACGATGGTCGAGATCGCTGCCGCGACCGTCTGCCGCGGCGGCTTCTTCGCGACTGCCCGCTCCACGCTCATGCGTCCCCTTACTCTTTGGTCGCGCGCCCACGCGCCTGGCGGGGTCTAGCGCATGGGCATTGTATGTGCCATCCATCCCGGTGTCAAACGAGGGCGTCAAACGAGGGCAGCCATCCTCAGCCGCTAAAGAGCGGTCCGCCCCGCTGGCCGCGTCCGCCCGCTGGCCGGTGAAGCCCTTGGCCGTCGGCATCGTCCCCGAGGCGTAGCGCAGCCCGCCGTAGGGGGCGTAGAGCTGGGCGGCGGCGACGGCGCCGCTACCGCCCCAAATTCTCCGCCGCGGCGGTGGACGCCGCCACCACGCTCGCCGTTGCGCTTGTCGTCATCTGCGTCACCCTTCTTCCCGCTAGCTTGCCGTCCTCACCAGCAGTCTAGCGTCATGTGTGGGAAGGAGGTTACCCGTACAGAGTATTCATTTCTTGCTAGCAACTGAGTTGTTGCCGCAAGCCGCGACCACCCAACGCAAATCGGTATCAAACGCCTCTCAAAACCAGGAGGCGTGTTCCAGGTGGGCTATCTGAGCGGGGAGCGTGAGGCGATTGGGGGCGTCGCGCTGGATCATGTCGCCCAGGCGAAGTGACGCCCTGCCAGAGCCAGACCCGGCGGGCAACCTCTAGTCAATGGTCAGCTGGCTGACGTGGAAGCCACGGCGGATCTGGCGCTTGCCGCCGCCGAGCGTCCAGGAGCCGAGGTCGCCGTCGGCAAGGCGGCGCTGGGCGATGATAGCGGCGCCGACCTCGGGTGGGTAGCGCGGCGCGGACAGTGTGGCGTGGGGAGCGATCTGCGCGAGCCGCTGCCGCAGCGGCTCCAGCACCCAGACGGAGGACTTGAAGACGCTGCCGACGGCGCCGATGGGGAACGCATCGTCACGCATGCCAAGCTGCGTCACGATGGCTTCGATGTTGAGGGCGATCTCGCGCGCCGCGCGCCGCAGGATCTCCTGCGCGACCGTATCGCCCTCGTCCGCCGCATCCGACACGTGACGCGAGAAGTCGGCGATGTGCAGCTTGCCGAGGGCGCCGCTATCGGCCAGGCGGCGCATCGCCAGCGCGTCGTCCACATTGTAGAACGCGGCGAGCTTGCCGAGCAGTGGCGTGGGTGGACGGCGGCCATCCAGCATCTTCATCGCCTCGTGGATGCCTTCGAGACCAATGCGATAGCCGCTGCCCGCATCGCCGAGGATGTAATCCCAGCCGTCAGTCCGCCAGAACTCGCCGTGCGCGTTCATGCCCAGGGCGGTCGCGCCCGTGCCGGCGATGGTGACCACACCTGGATCGCCGCCGGTGACGCCCGCCCACGCCCCAACGACATCGTTCTCAAAGATCGCCGCGCCAGTGAAGCGCAGCAGCGTCACGGCGCGCTGCGGCACGGAGAGGTCGAGCTCGGTATCGAAGCCGGAGAGGCACATGCAGATCGCCTCGACCTGCCCCAGGGCCACATCCGCCACGCTCAGCGCGTGCGTCACCGCATCCTGAATGCTCTGGCTGCTGGCCTCCATGCCCACAGAACGATAGTTGGACGGACCAGCGACGCCAGTTCCGATCACGCCCAGGTCATCCCCGACCACCGCGGCGGCCGTCTTCGTGCCACCGCCATCCACACCAACGACAAACCGCATGAGGTCTCTCCTCGCCTCTTCTCAACTTTCGCTTCGCTCGTAACGGGTCACGTGTATCGCTGGCCCCGACAAGGGGATGGACGCGCGCTGGCAAGCCGCCTCATAGGCCGAGCGTCTCGGCGACGACACGCCCGACTGTCGCGTCGTCCACAATGCTGGCGGAGGCGGCGGCCCCGACGGGAAGACGGGCCAGCCAGAGCAGATATTCGTGGTTGCCGTCGCGCCCCGCGATAGGCGAGCCAGTCAGCCCGCGCGCGACCAGAGGCGGCCCCGCCGCCTCATCATGCGCGGCGCGCTGCGGCCAGGCGGCCAGCCAGGCCAGCAGGTCGCGCAGCACGCGGCGATGAATCTCCGGGTCGCTGATGACGCCCCGGCCCCGGTCGGCCTCGGCGCGGCCCGCCTCGAACTGTGGCTTGACGAGTGTCACCGCCCACGCGCCGGGCGTCAGCAGCGCCGCGATATGCGGCAGGACGAGGCGCAGCGAGATGAACGATACATCGCACACAGCGCAGTCCATTACCTCAGGCAGACGCCCGACCTGGCGGATATTTGTCCGCTCCATGACCGTGACGCGCGGATCGGCCCGCAGCGACCAGGCGAGCTGCCCATGCCCGACATCCACCGCATAGACGTGGCGCGCGCCGCGCCGCAGCAAGACATCGGTGAAGCCGCCGGTCGAGGCGCCGACATCGAGGCACGCCAGCCCGGCGGGGTCGAGCGCGAAGGCGTCGAGCGCATGCTCCAGCTTCAGGCCGCCGCGGCTGACATAGCGCAACTCCGCCGCCACGCCAGCCAGTTCCAGCGCGGCGTCTTCGGCGATCTGCTCACCCGCCTTGGATGCGGCCCGGCCATCCACCAGGACCTTGCCCGCCATGATGAGCGCCCGCGCCCGCTCGCGGCTGGGCGCCAGCCCGCGACGGACGAGCAACGTGTCGAGCCGCTCGCGCGCGACCTTGCGTCCGTGCGGGTTCACGGCCGCTGAGCCAGTGGTGTGTTCTGTCAGACGTGATCTCCTCGCGCTGGCCGCATCAGGAAGAGGCAGGAAAGCTGGCGGTCGCCGGGCGGTAGCGCCCTTCCAGCCATAGAGCCGCTTCCATTTGACCACATATTCGTCGCGGCGTGATTGTCCATGATGATCCGTGGATATCAGCGCGGGTCAGCGGCGAAACCAGAGATCGGACTCCATCAGAGCCTCGAAGTCGCCTGTCGTAGTATACCTACCCTCCTGCCAGGCGATCAGGCCATCCACCTCATGCGCGAGGATGCGCCGCCAGAGATCGAAATCGGCAGTCACAGCCACGTCTGGCGCGGGAGTTGGGCCAAGCCCGGCTGTCAACGCGCTGTTCGTAATACACGCATGGCAAACGCCGGATACTCGCCCGGTGAAGGTGTACTGGATGGCGAGGGAACGCCCGGCGGCTGCGGCTGGATCGAACGTCGCGCGCATCGCGGCGACATATCCGGACAGATCATCATGGGTGGCTGGGGGAGAACTGTCAGAAGTCATGACGCCCTACCTGTAACGAACACAATACGTACTGCTACCACAGCGCCCAATCAATCATCGAGCGCGGATGGACACGCCTGCCAAAGCGCCAGCGGCGAGCGCCTAGAGCGCGTCGAGGCGGGAGAGGTCCGCGAGCGTCTCGCGGCGGCGCACGAGGCGGGCATGGCCCTCCCGGACGAAAACGACCGCCGGGCGCGGGACCAGATTATAATTGCTCGCCATCGGCAGGTGATACGCGCCACTGACGGGAATGGCCAGCGCCTCGCCGGGCCGCGCCTCCGGCAGGCGCGCCAACTGCACGAGCACGTCACCTGACTCGCAGTAGCGCCCGACGACCTGGACCGACTCGGTCGCGGGCGCGGTCATGCGCTCCGCCAGCGCGGCGTGATAGCGCGCGGCGTAGAGCGCGGGGCGCGGATTGTCGCCCATGCCGCCATCCACCGCGACAAAGGCCGCGTTAGGCGTGACCTTGCGCGGGCCGACAGTATAGAGCGCGACGCCCGCACGGGCCACGATCGCCCGGCCCGGCTCGACGACCAGTCGCATGGGCGGCAGGCGCAACCGCTCGCTGGCCACGCGCAGCGCGCCGCACACCGCCTCGGCATAGTCGCCAGGGTCGAGCGCGCGCCGCTCCGGTGTGTAGGCCACGCCTACGCCGCCGCCGGGGCTCAGCTCGCGCACGGCGGCGCCGGTCTGCTCGCGAATGGCGGCGGCCAGCCCAGCAAGCTCCTCGACGACCCGGACGGACGGCGCGGCGTCGAAGAGGCTCGATCCGGCGTGGGCATGCAGGCCGGCAAGATCGAGCCACGGCGAAGCGACTGCTCGCCGCGCGGCCTCCAGGACCGCCCCGCTGGCCAGATCAAGGCCGAACTTGCTGTCGGCGTGGCCAGTCTGGATGCTGGCATGTGTCTGGGCATATACATCAGGATTGACGCGCAGCCAGATGGCCACCGGCCGCCCGCGCTCGCGGCCCAGCGCATCGAGCCGCGCTAGCTCGTCCAGGCTATCCACCACGACACGCCCGACCCCAGAGCCGCCCGCATCGAGCGCGTAAGCCAGTTCGGCGTCAGGCTTCATGTTGCCATGCAGGTGGATGCGCCGCGGCGAAAAATCCGCTCGCAGCGCCGTGGCGATCTCGCCCGCCGAGACGGCGTCGAGCTCCAGCCCTTCCTCCATCAGCAACGCGCAGAGCGCGGGCGAGAGGTAGGCCTTGCCAGCGTAGGCGACGGCGCTCTCCGGCCAGCGACTGGCGAACGCTTCGCGAAAGGCGCGCATCTGCCCGCGCAGGGTATCCTCGTCGTAGAGGTAGAGCGGTGTGCCATACTCGCGCGCGAGGGTCGCGACATCCAACCCAGCGATCTGGAGGCGCCCGCTGGAATCCAGCCGCGCGGTATCGGGCCAGAGATGCGCGGAATCGGGGCGATCCACCATGCGACGTCTCCCTGTGGAACAGCGAACGGCGCTATCATATCATCCTTTTGGGCGGCGTAGACCAGCGGACGCGAGGGCGCGGCGCCCCGACCATACACCATCAGAGAGGAGCAAACGTATGTGGCCGTCAGGCGCGGAGAACCCCTACCTCCGGCTCGGCGCGGCGGTGGCCGAGGCGCTGGCGGCGGGCAAGCCCGTAGTAGCGCTGGAGTCCACAGTCATCGCGCACGGACTGCCACGCCCGGCGAATGTCGAGGTGGCGCTGGCGATGGAGGAGGCCGTGCGCGCCGCTGGCGCGACGCCCGCGACGGTGGCGCTACTGGATGGACGTATCGTCGTCGGCCTCAGCGCGGACGAAATCGCGCGAATCGGCGAGGAGGAAGGTGTCTGGAAGGCGAGCCGTCGCGACCTGGCGGTGGCGCTTGCCCGGGGCGCGACAGCGGCGACAACCGTGGCGGGGACGCTGGCCTGCGCGGCGCTGGCGGGCGTTCAGGTCTTCGCGACAGGCGGCATCGGCGGCGTCCACCGTGGCGCAGAGGCATCGCTCGACATCTCGGCGGACCTGCCGGAGCTGGCGCGGGCGCCGCTGGTGACGGTCTGCGCGGGCGCCAAGGCGATCCTCGACCTGCCGCGCACGCTGGAATACCTGGAGACGCTAGGCGTCCCTGTCATCGGCTACCAGACGAACGAGCTGCCAGCGTTCTACACGCGCGAGAGCGGGCTGCGCGTCCCGCATCGCGCCGAGTCGCCAGAGGAGATCGCCGCGGTGGCGCGGGCGCAGTGGGCGAGCGGGCTAGGCGGCGGACTACTGGTGACCGCGCCAATCCCTGAGGCGCACGCGCTGCCGCGCGAGCAAGTGGAGGCGGCGGTGGAGCGGGCGCTGGCGGAAGCCGGAGCGGCAGGAGTGGCCGGGGCGCGACTGACGCCCTGGCTGCTGGCGCGCGTAGCCGATCTGACGGGCGGCGAGAGCGTGGCGGCCAATCGCGCGCTGCTGCTCAACAACGCCACGCTGGCAGGCCGAATCGCGAGCGCCCACAACCGTCCGTCCTACACCATTCCACCTGGCGGCGCATGCGAAGGCTATTCGATGTGACGCAGCCGCTCCACGTCGCTCGCGACGCCCGCCCGAGCGCCGCTGTCCCCGCGCACGCGGCGCTCGCAGACGCATGACGCCGCCGCAAGGCGATACAGCGCGACGCGCCCATCGAACGACGCCGGCAGCGCGCCATCGGCGGGCAGGCTCAGCCGCTGGAACGACCCATCGTCCACCCGCAGATACTCCCCGGCGGACGCCTGCTCACCCGCTTGATACAGCCGGGTCCCGCACTCCTCACACCGTCCATGCCGCTCATCTTGCATCGCTCGCCTGCTCCTTTCTGTCCCCCATCCGTCTCCTCGTCCGTCTCCCCGCCGTGCCCGCGTCAGCTCGGTTGCTCACCGCTAGGATATGGTGGCCCGTATAGCGCCTGGAACCCGCCGATGTCGGGATAGAGACGCGCCTCGATGGTGGCTTGCAGTTGGCGCAGGTGCTCCAGATCGTGGTACGCCCACTCGATGATATGCTCACGCGCGCTGATTGGCCCATAGCGTGGGTGCGCGCCAGTGCGCTCCAGTTGCGAGGGCGTCAGCCCGCGCAGGAAGGTGAGGTTGGCGTCGCGCGCGTCCCGCCACGCCTGAAGCGTCTCCTCCGGTGTGCCGAACGAGATGTCCTCCTTGGACCGCGGCATCGGCGCGCCATCTTCCACCAGCATGTGGCGCACCCGCACCGGAATCACTCCCGTCTCCACATTCAGCATGTGCGTGAGCATCTCGAACGGCGTCCACTCACCCTCCGCGGGTGACCACTCCCAGATTTCCCGTGGCAGAGGCTGCAACAGCGCGACCAGGCTTGCCGGCGTCCCTGCCAGCACATCGAGGGCGATCCCATATAGGTCCGTCGCGTCAGGCATCAGTTACGCTCCTTCTCTCCGGGCAAGGCCGCCCATCATGGCGGCCTCGTGTCATGGAAGCGGGCGCCCGGTGGCCAGCCGCCGATGACCGTCGCATTGATATCATAGGGAGGCGCCGCCGCGCACGCCAGCGACTTCTGTCACAGTAGGTATGGAGCTCTCCACCGTCGCGTCTGTCGGACTACTACCGCCCCTCAGCGCGCTCCTCGCTGGGAAGCGTCCCCAGGATGGACTCCTCGACATCGTTGAGGTGCTCGAGCATCGCCCGCCGCGCGGCGGGCGCGTCGCGCTCCTCGATCGCCATCACCACCGCCTCATGCTGGTGTAGTGAGCGCAGCGCGCGCCCGGGAATCGCCAGACTCCGCTCCCTCGCGATCGCCAGCTCATCCACCAGCGCGGCCATCAGCGACATGAGCACGCGATTATTGGTCGCCGCCGCCAGCTCCGCATGAAAGCGGGCGTCCAGCGCGCCCGCCATCGCCGCGTCCACGCGCTGCGCCCGATGGAGGGCAAGACCTTCGTGCAGGTTTGCCCGCAGGTCCGCGATCTGCCCCGGCGTCGCGCGCTCAGCCGCCCATTCCGCAGCCGCGCCCTCCAGCGTGCGCCGAATCTCGAACAGGTCATGCAGGAGCGGCGCCGCTTCATCGGAGGTCATCGAGAGCGCGAGGCGCTGCGTGGCGGCGTGGGCGCTACCCGCCGCCACGAACACGCCACGCCCGTGCTGCAGCTCTACCAGGCCATAGGCCGCCAGCGTATGCAGCGCCTCGCGCAGCACCGTCCGGCTGACGCCCAGCTGCGCCGCTAGCTCACGCTCGGCGGGGAGCCGGTCGCCTGAGCGCAATTCGCCCGTCTCGATCAACTGCTGGATGTAGGCGACAATCCGCTTATCGAGGCCTCCCTGCGCCGTGTTGACCGGTTGGAACGCCGGAGTGAGCGCCGCATCAGTCCGCGCCTGGGCGGCGCCGTCTGCGCGGCCTGCTCCGTCAATGAGCGCGCCGCCGTCCTCTGTACGGCTTCCGCCGCCTGATGGGGCTTTCTCTCGCATGTTCGCATTCCTCACCCCGGTCAGGGCAAGTCTCCAGTCTTCTGCCGACGAACTCGCACAAAACCCGCCAGACTCGCTGGCGCGCCCCATCACGCGCTTCCTGTCTTCGCGCACATCAGATATGTGGAGGCGATCCTGAGGGTGATCTATGAACGGTCGTCATCCGAGGACGCGCGTCTCCAGCATCACCATCGCGCTCACCATCACCCTATAATCCATGCAAATCGCCTGGAAAGCAAGCGGGAGCGCAGGCATGGCTATAGCATGCCCCACGCCCGCGCCTGCGCCTGCCCTCCGCGGTCGCGTTTCGTGGCCGCTCCTACGCGCTGCGGTACAGTTTGGTGAAGACGAACTCCCGGTGGCCCAGCGCCTCCGCGCATGTGAGCCGCCCATTGGCGACGCGATCAATCAGCGCCATCAGGCGGTCGCCCGCTTCACGCAGCCCATACTCACGCCAGAGCAGCCCCGACACGTCCAGGTCCACGTGCTCGGACATCGTGCGCGCGGTTAAGGGATTCGCTGTGATCTTGATCACTGGCACGATCGGATTGCCGATGACGTTGCCCTGCCCTGTCGGGAATAGGTGTATCGCCGCGCCCGCCGCGCCCATCAGCGTGATGAACTCCGCCGCCGCCGACGAGGAGTCCATGAAGTTCAGCCCGCGCTTCGTCGGCGCAACCGCCGGCTCCAGCGCGTCCACTATCGGGACCGTGCCGGTTTTGGCGATGTTGCCCAGCGCCTTCTCCTCGATCGTGCTCAGGCCGCCGCGAATGTTGCCCTGCGTCGGCTGCGAGCCCATCAGGTTGGCGTTGCTCGATTCGATCTCGGCGATGTAGCCGTCGTACATCGCTTGGAAGCGCCCGCGCACCTCATCCGTCGCGCAGCGCCGGGCGATGATGTCCTCACCACCGGTCAACTCCGACGTCTCGCCAAAGATCACCGTGCCGCCCGCCTCCACGTGGCGGTCCACCGCCTGCGAAACCGTCGGACAGGAGCCCAGCCCTGTCGTCGTATCTGACTCACCGCACTTGATGCTGATCAACAGCTCTTCGCGCGCGACTGGCTCGCGCCGTAGCTCGCTCGCGTCCTGCATGAGCCGCTGCGCCGCGCGCGCGGCGGCGGCCAGCGTCCGCAGGTCGCCGTGACGCTCGATCGAGAAGCCCTCCACAGGTTTGCCGGTCGCGGCGATGCCCTCGACGACCTGATTCGTCCAGTTCGGCTCAATACCGACGACGACGACCGCCGCCACGTTCGGGTTGGAGCCAGCGCCGATCAGCGTGCGAAATGTCAACTCCAGGTCTTCGCCATATTGCAGGCGCCCATAGGCGTGCGGCAGCGCGAGCGTGCCGGGAATCGCGCTGGCGACATGCTCGCAGACCGCGTTGGAGAGATCGTCAACCGGCAGGATAACCACGTGATTGCGCACCCCCACGCGACCATCTGGACGGCGGTACCCGGTTAGATGCTGTTCTGCCATCGGGCGCTCCTCACGTTGTGCACATGGACCAGTTGTCCCGCCTTGATCGCCTTCCGCACCAGCGCCACGCGGACGCCGTACTCGATCACCTCGGCGCCCTCATCGAGATCCATGAGCGCCACTTTGTGGCCCAGCGGGACCTCTTCCGATACCGCGATCCGCATCTCCCGGTCGCTGTCCATATAGACGACGGAACGCTCGCCAGGCGGTACGTCCTGCACCGCGACCGCGACCATGTCGCCCTCGTTGTGCGCAAGGAACGCTGGGGCGCTGGGGGGCGCCTGCGTGCGCGTGTCCGCCTCATCCGAAGTCTGCCCCATCGGTCATGTCTCCTGTTCGCCAGCATGACGCCGCTAATTCGAGCGCGCGCGTATTGCCGCTCGACTCAATGCCCGACCCGGGCGTCAGCCTGCCCACACCAAGGGCGCTGTTATGCCGGAGTTCTCACCCGCGCTGACTGGTGTGAGGTACGACCACTAGTAGGTACGCCAAGCGTAACAGACCGTCAACGCGATTGTCAAGGCGGCGCCAGGAGCCCTCCCTGGCGCCGCGAGTCGCCCCGGTCAAGCGCCTGATCCGCCAGGGACCCAGTGCGCTCGCCGCATGAGGTAATCCAGGCTGCGAAACGCTTAGCGGCTCACTCGCACTCCGCGGCAAAGCGATCGGGTACGCAGTCGAATCTCCTGAATTGACTACACAGGGGGCTTGACAAACCTTACACAGGCTGGTACAGTCGTTGCCAACGACTGGTATGACCTCTTAGCACTCATTGCGGTGCGTGCATGTGTGTCTCTGACGCGGGGCGTCTCACACGGCGGTTCCCCAGGGACGCTCCTAAAGTCTGATTGAGGCGTTATCAATGGCTGATTCCCTCGCGCTGCAATGCCAGAACGTCTGCAAGTGGTTCGGATCAACCGCCGTCTTGCTCGATGTGAACCTGGATGTCCGCTCCCGCGAGTTCCTCTGTATCGTCGGACCCAGCGGCTGCGGCAAGACGACCTTGCTGCGGATGATGGACGGCTTGATTACGCCCGACTACGGCACGATCGTCCTTGATGGCGCGCCCGTGACGTCTCCGCAGCCGAGCATCGCCATGGTCTTCCAGGATTTCGGCCTGTTCCCATGGAAGACCGTCTACAACAACGTCGCCTTCCCGCTCACGCTCCGCCGCACGCCGAAGGCTGAAGCGGACATCCGTATTAAGAACGCGATCCAGCTCGTTGGGCTGGCTGGCTCTGAGGCCAAATATCCCAAGCAGCTCTCCGGCGGCATGCGCCAGCGCGTCGGCCTCGCCCGCGCACTGGCCGCCCAGCCGGAAGTGATGTTGATGGATGAGCCGTTCGCCTCGGTAGACGCCCAAGTGCGAGAGATGCTCCAAGAAGAGCTGCTCCGCATCTGGAGCGAAGTCCAGCAGACCGTCGTGTTCATCACTCACAGCATTGACGAGGCGATCACCCTCGCGGACCGCATCGTCGTCATGGGCCAGAAGCCGGGCCGGGTTGTCAGCACAATCGAAGTAGATATCGAGCGCCCCAGAACGGTGTCGTCCGTACGGCGGCATCCCTCGTACGCGCCGCTGCGGGACTCGATTTGGTCCATGCTGACCAGCGCCGCTCTCTAAGCTCGTCGAAAATCCGTGCGCGCCACGCGCGTTCATGTGCGCTATGTGATGAAAGAGGCGCCCTTATGGTGGAGACGGCACAAGTCCCGCTCGCTGAGCGGATGGACGAGATCGCCAAAGGCGTCCAGGAGCGCCGCCAGCGCGAAGCGCGCCGAAAGCAGATAACGCTCTGGACGATCCGCATCGTCTCACTGATCATCGTATTGACAGCGTGGCAGATATATGGCTACCACTCGATTGTTATCGTCTTCGTGCCATTCACCACTGTCATCCAGGCTGGGGTTGATCTGTTCGTCAACCAGAACTTCGGTGAAGCTGTCATCTACAGCGTCGAAACCTTCTTGATCGGAATGGTGATTGGCGCGGCGCTGGGCATCGCCGTCGGGCTGCTCATCGGCTGGTCCAAGAAGGCCGAAGCGGCGACCGGGTTCTACATCTATGCGCTCTACGCCACACCGATGGTCGCCCTGGTGCCCTTGATCACGCTCTGGTTCGGCTTCGAGCTCATCGCTCAGATCATCATTATTGTGCTCTTCGTGTTCTTCCCTGTGGTGGTTACGGTCTACAACGGTGTGACGCATGTAGATCGCAGCCTGCTCGATGTTGGTCGCGTATTCGGCGCGTCCCAGCCCCAATTGTGGCGGCATATCGTGTTGCCCGCGGTGGTGCCGTTCATTATGACGGGAATGACGCAGGCTGTCGCGATGGGATTGGTCGGCATGTTCATCGCCGAAATCTTCACCGCGCTCAGCGGAATAGGCGCCGTCCTCGAGACGCAGGCGAACGCCTACCATACGGCTCCCACGCTGGCGACAATTCTTGTCATCATGGTGCTCGGAGTCGTGTTTCGGTATTTGGTCTCCCTTCTCCAGAAGCGTCTGGCGCCCTGGTTTACGGAGGCCTAGCCAGCCCGTGCGGCGGGGCTGATTTACCGCCGCTGATTCGCGGCAAAGGGGACGGTGGTCTATGAAGACCAGGGTTGGCTTGAGGCGGCTAATCGCCTCAGGGCTCGCGACGAGCTTATCCGTTATGATCCTGGCGGGGTGCGGTGGCGGCGCTACATCTACGCCCGGCTTCGACAACATCACCATCGGCATCGCGCTCTCGCCGCCCAAGGCGATCTTCCTCGCGCCATATGTCGCCGAGCAAGAGGGCTTCTTCGCGCAGGAACATCTCAACGTGAAGTTCCTGAACATGCCCAACGGGCTGGAGACCGAGCTCGGCACAACAGCCGGGACGATCAACTTCGGCTTCAGCTCCGCTACGGACGCCATCGAGTCCGCAGCCGCCGGCTCGCCGATTCACGCCGTCTGGACCTATGGCACGAAGTTGGATACCCAGTGCATCGCGGCGCCATCCATCAATAGCCCTACTGACCTCGTGGGCAAGCCCGTCGGCACCACCGGCACGGGCGGCTTCGCTTACACGCTCCTGAACGCCTGCCTTGTCTCCGGGAACGTCACCGTTGACCAGGTGAAGCAGGTGACCATGCAGCGTTCCGCATTCGTTCCAGCCCTCACCACCGGGCGCATCTACGCCGCCGTCTTCCATGCGGATGACGCCTACGTCGTGCTGCATACAGTTCAGGGTCTGCATGTGCTGAACAACGAAAATGAGACCCTGCCGAACTGGTGGTATGGCGGCGTGACCGTGCTGGACTCCTACGCCAAGGCGCATCCCGACATCGTCAAGCGCTTCCTTACGGCGATGATCATGGCGGACCGCTGGATGTATGATCCAGCCAACAAGAGCGACCTCGTCCAGCTCGGCATCCAGGCGACCGGCGAAGATCCCGAGGCTGTCGCCTACGCAGTGGACTTCCTGATCAAAGGCGAGATCTGGCCGAAGAACAGCGGCCTCGATCCGACGGCGGTGAACTACACCGCGCAGCAGCTCTACGACCTCAAGGAAATCAACAAGCTGCCTTCCTATGACCAGATCGTAGACAGCAGCTACGCCGACGCGGCGGTGGCCCAGCTCGGCAAACAGTAATCGCGTAGCGCGTCCGTTCACTGCCCGCATGGGCGTCGTCCCTGACCGGGCCGCGCCCATGCGGCTTCCCACGCGAGCGCCGTGAGGCGCTCCTTCGCTCGTGCAGCTGGAACATGGAGCCAGAGCGCATGGCCACCACGCGATTCATCGAGTTGTCACAACCAGAGATCCGGGCCGCGCTCCAGCGCAATCCGCTCGTGCTGGTCCCGCTCGGCAGCGTCGAACAGCACGGCCCCCACCTTCCAACGGGCACCGACTTCTACGCCAGTCAGGGCATTGCCGAGGCGGTCGCGGAGCGCCTCGATGGCCTCGTTCTGCCCTTCTCGCCCATCGGCGTCACACCCATGCACATGCCCTATGCGGGTACCCTCAGCGTATCGGCTGACCTCTTCCAGCGCCTGCTGGTCGAGGTCGTCGGCTCGGCGGCGGCGCACGGCGCGCGTAACGTCGCGCTGCTCAACTGGCATGAGGGCAACATACCAGCGATCGCGCTTGCCGCTGAGACACTGCACCGGCAGCACGGCTGCTCGGTCGTCGTCGTGCAGGCCTGCTATGTCGCCGAAGAGCTCTTCGGCGAGCGCTACGGCGGCCTCACCCACGGCGGCCACATCGAGGCGCTCGCGGTCCTCGGCGTCCGCCCAGACCTCGTCCACCTCGAGCGCGTCGAGAACTCCTCCGATCCTATCCAGGGCGCGCGGGTGGACAATCTGCGCCGCACGCGCGCCTATCAGCCAGTGCTGCGCGATATCCGCGCCATCGCGCCAACAGGCTGGTACGGTGACCCGCGCGGCGCCACCATCGAGCAGGCGCGCGAGTTGATGACGGCGCTGGCGGACGCCATCGCTGGGCGCGTCTCCGCGATGTTCGCGGAGCTGGCGCGCATCAACGCGCCGACTGGAGAGGCTGGAGCGCGCAGGGACACGGAGGCGACGGACCATGGTTGATGTCTACACCCCAGCCGATTGGACCGAGCTCGTCCTCCCTGGACGGCGCTCGTGGGACATCGTCTCCAGCCGGACGGGCAGCCGCGCGGTGACGATGCGCTACGTCGAGATACCGCCCGAGGGTGCGCCGGGCCAGCGACGCAGCAAGCACAAGCACATCGACCGCGAGGAGGTGATGTGGGTCCTCTCGGGCTCCGGCGTCGTCGAGGGTCGCGACAGTGAGACCTCCGTCGCGGAAGGGCAGGTCATCTACGTGCCCGCCGACGAGCCCCACCGCACTCGCAACACCGGCCAGAACACGCTGCGCCTGCTCTGCTTCTTCCCAGAGGCCGAGATCGGGCGGCACACCCAGGAGCCGGCATAGCCCGAACTCGGAGTCTATCAGGGGGATTCAGCAGTGGCCGATATTGTCTGCCTGAGGCCGGCGGCGGATTTCACCCGCGTCGGCGCGTCCATCCCAACCGCGTGGGATATCGCCTTCCGCAAGCCATCGGACGCCGATGTCCCTGACTTGCTGGCTGGCGCCCGCGCGCTGGTGCTGCCATCGGCGGGGCCGAGCCTGCCGGCGGATCTGTTCCGCTCCGCGCGCGGGCTCCAACTCATCCAGTACACCGGCGCTGGCTGGGACCGCATCGCGGAACCCATCGTGCGCGAGTTGGGCTGCCCTGTGGCGAACGTGCCGGGCGTCAACGCCAAAGACGTGGCCGAGTACGTCGTGATCGCCGCCGGGATGCTGCTGCGCCGCCTCAAGCTGGGCGACCGGCTTGTGTGGGGTGGCGAGTTCGACCAGGCGCGCGTCGAGCTAGCTGCCGAGCGCGCGCGCGGCTTCACAGATCTGACCATCGGCGTCATCGGCCTGGGCCACATCGGCCTGACCGTCGGCAAGGCGTTCCGCGCCTTCGATGCCCGGGTCGTGTACTACGACCCCAAGCCGCTCGACCCGGAAGCCGCGAGCGCCTCCGGCATGGTCCCGGCCAGCCTGACCGACCTGCTCGACGCGGCGGACGTCATCACCGTCCATGTGCCGCTGCTGCCCGCAACTACCGGCATGCTCGGCGAAGCGCAGCTCGGCAGGCTCAAGCCCGAGGCCATCGTCGTGCAGGCGTCGCGCGGTGGCGTCGTGGATGAGGCGGCCTTGCTGCGGCTGGTCGAGAGCGGGCGCATCGCGGGCGCCGCGCTGGACGTCTTCGCTCGCGAGCCGCTGCCCGCCAGCGATCCGATCCTGCTCCAGCGCGCGGCGCTCTCCGACCGCATCCTGCTCACGCCCCACATCGCCGGCGTCACGCGGCAGGCCGCCGTGCGCCTCTACGAGGCCGCCTGGGCCAATGTCGTCCGCGTGCTGACGGACGGGCTGCCGCCAAACAATTGCGTCATGTAAGTCCCTGAACTTATCTCAATCGCTGAGTTTGCCAGACTTGACCGACCCGCTCGCGTCACGGCCCTTCTCCCCCGAGGGGAGGAGGTGAGGTCCACGCCCGGAAGGAGCGACAATGGCGGAACAAGGCAATACGCGACTGGTCGCCTTTCTCTCCGGGACGGGCGCCGGCACGATGCAGATCATGGAAGCTGGCGGCTACCTCTATATCGGTGAGCTTGCCCCTGGCGGCGGCACGCAGATCGTGGATGCGCGCGACCCCAGGCGCCCCCGGCGCGTCGGTTACCTCGAAGGCTATCCAGGCGCTTTCTCTCCGAAGACGCAGGTAAGTGGCGATCTACTGCTAGTCAACTACGAAGCGCGCCAGGGCGACGCCGCCTTCGCCGGCCTCGGCGTCTGGGACATATCGAAGCCCGAACAGCCCATCCGCATCGGTCAGATGGCGACCGGCGGCAAGGGCATCCATCGCATGTGGTACGCAGGTGGGCGCTACGCCTACGCCTCGGTGATTCCCGACGGCTACACGCGCCGCGTCTTCACCATCATTGACCTGGACGACCCAACCACTCCTATTGAAGTCACCCACTGGCGCGCGGACCTCTCCGAGCCGGAGGGCATGAACTACGGGCTGCACCACCCCATCGTCGCGGGCGGCATCGCCTACATGGGCTGGTGGGACTACGGCGTCATCATCGCCGACGTCTCCGACTCGCGCCAGCCGCGCCAGCTAGGCGCCGTCAGCGGCTGGGCCGCGCAGGGCGGCGGGCATACCCATACCGCGCTGCCGCTCCCCGGACGCCGCCTGATGGTCGTCACCGATGAGGCCGGCGACGTCGCAGGCGAGGAGACGCGCAAGCTCATACGCGTCTTCGACATTCAGGATCTCGCCACGCCAACGCTCCTGGCAACCTGCCCGACGCCCGAGGGCGACTACGGCCACGGCGGCGTGCGCTTCGGCCCGCACAACCTGCACGAGAACCGACCCGGCTCGTTCCAGAGCGAGCAACTGATCTTCGCCACCTATTTCGGCGCGGGACTGCGCGTCTATGACATCAGCGATCCCGCGAGGCCTGTGGAGACGGCCCATTTCGTCCCTGACCCGGCGGCGGAAGGCTATGTTCCCATCAACGACCTCTTCGTGGATGGGAACGGGCTGATCTATCTGACCGACAGGCGGACGGGCAATCTCTACATCGTCGAGCTGACCTGACCAGAAGGCGCCCGCCAGAGCGCGCGCGGCGGAAGTAAAGAGGGAGTCACCATGGAGCCAGTGCGAGTAGCGGCGGTCGGTCTGGGCCGCTGGGCGAATGTCCTCGCGGACGCCTACACCCGCAGCGACAGAGTCAAGCTGGTGACCTGCTACAGCCGGAATCCCGCTAAGCGCGACGCGTTCAGCGCTCGCTATGGCTGCGGGCAGGACGAGAGCCTGGAAGCGATGCTCAGGCGCGATGACGTCGAGGGAGTGATCGTCACCGTCCCCAACGACCAGCACGCTGATGTGATCGAGCAGGCCGCCGCCGCTGGTAGGAGCGTCTATGTGGAGAAGCCCATCGCCATTGACCTGGCCGACGGGCTGCGCATCCAGCGCGCCGTCGAATCCGCTGGGGTCGCCTTCCTCTGCGGCCACAGCGCGCGCCGCCTGGGTGGCCTGCGCGCAATCAAGGGCTTCATCGAGTCTGGCGAAATCGGTGAGGTATCGATGATCGAAGCGACCTTCGCCAACGAGCGCGGCCTAGAGCTCAAGGCCACCGACTGGCGCGGCGATCCGAGCAAGGCCCCAGGCGGCCCGCTGACCCAGCTCGGCGTCCACCAGATAGATAACCTGCAATACCTGCTCGGGCCGGTCAAGCAAGTCTTCTGCTTTGGCAAGTCGCTCTATACCAGGGTCCCGAACGAGACGGTCCTCCAGACGGTAATGGAGTTCGAGAGCGGGCAGATGGCGTATCTGGGGACCAACTGGGCCAGCCCCGGCCACTTCATGCTCAACGTCTACGCGACCAAGAGCAACCTGTTCTACGACCTCGACTTCAGTTGGTGGAGCAACTCCAACACCACCGACGAGCACTCGCAACTGATGCGGACGCAGTTCTCCAGCTTCAGCGACGACCCCGACAACCGCGTCCTGGCGAAGTCCGTCATCCAGTTCGCGGCGACCGACCACCTGCGCGACGAGATAGAAGACTTCGCCAACGCGGTCCGCACTGGCCAGCCGGTCGAGATTGACGCCGCCTTCGCCGTGCGCAACCTGGCCGTCGTCCTCGCTGCCCTGCGTAGCGCCCACGAGGGCCGCATGGTCACCATCGCAGAGGTGTTGCGGCAAGTGTAAGAGCGCGGGCGCCGCCGCTGTACGCCTGAGCGCCTTCGCGTTGGGATATAGAGCAAGGAGGGAATGGGTCTAAATACCCATTCCCTCCTTGCCGTGGCAGGCGTATACCGCCTCAGGCCTGTGGGAAGTGCGCGCTGAAGCGGCTGCCCCGGCCCGCCGCGCTCTCGACCGTCACAAATCCGCCATGCCCCGCCATGATGAAGCGCACGATCGCCAGCCCCATACCTGTCCCCTTGGGCCGCCCCTGCACGCCTGGCGTTGATGCCTGATAGCGCCGCTCGAAGATGCGCTTCTGCTCTTCCTCTGGGACGCCAATGCCGCTATCCGCCACCTCCAGGACCACCCAGCGCCTGCCCTTCTCGTGTCCCTCACGCGTCGAGATACGGGTCCAGCCGCCCGCCGGGGTGAACTTCATCGCGTTGATCAGCAGATTGCGCGCGACCTGCTTCGCCCGTGGCAAGTCAATCATCGCCAGCGGCAGCCCTTCGGGCGCCTTCACGCTCAGATCCACGCCGAAGTTGCTCGCCAGCGCCCCCAACTCGCTGGCCGCCTCGCGCGCCACCTGCGAGAGATCGCCCGGGATAGGCTCGACCGTAAAGAGCCCGAAATCGCGCTGCGACACCGTAAGAAGGTCGGCCAGTCCCCCCGATGCGTGCTGTGCGGCCCCCAGCGCCTGCCGCTCGAAGCGCTTCCGCTCCTCCAACGACAGATCGGGCGGAGAATAATAGAGCGCGCGCTCCAGATTCGAGGTGATGCTCTGCAGCGGCTGGCGCACCTCGTGCGCGAGCATCGTCAAGAAGTCCATGCGGCGGCGCTCCAGATCGCGCTGGTCAGAGATATCGCGCCCCACCAGCAACGCCTGGCGCCCGGCAGGTCCCGCCACCGGCGTCAGCGTGAACGAGACGGACCGCCCATTGCGCTCCGGCCCGGCGGAGGCGGCGGGCCCGCTCGGAACCGGCGTGCGCGGTGGAGGGAACAGGCACTCGAATGCCGCGCTGGACGCTTCACCCTCCAGACACGCCTTCGCCCGGCACGATCCATGACAGAGCAGGCAGTTCTCCGCGCTCGGCGGCGAGCCAGGCGTCCCGTTGAGCGCCTGGTGGCAGAGCTGGCCGTGCAGCGTGTCCGGCTCCCGCCCCAGATAGCGGGCGAACGCCTGGTTGACCTCGATGATGCGCAGGTCGCCGCCAATCAGCGCGAAGCCGTCCGAGGCGGAAGAGAACATCGCGTCACGCTGATCGCGCTGCGCCCGCGTCTCCTCGTACAGCCCAGCGCGCTCCAGCGCCGCCGCCGCGATTGCTGCGAACCTGCTGAACGCTAGCTGCTCTCCCTCGTCGAACGCCTGCGCGCGCGCCAGCATCACCACGCCCAGCAGGCGGTTTTGCGCGACCAGCGGCTCGCAGACCAGCGAAACGGCGCCCTTCGTCGCCAGCGCCCCCGTGAGCGCCCCCGCCTGCTCTTCCGGGCGCACCGTCACGTTGTAGCGATGCTCCCGCTTGCTGGCCACCCATGCGGCGATCGAGCGCTGGTCCTGGATTGAGATCGTCGCCCCCGCGAGCCGCGCCGCATCCACACCCAGCCCCGCCACCAACCGCAAGACCTGGGCGCGCTCATCGAAGCGATAGATCAGCGCCGCGTCGCACGCGATCACGCGCGTGATATGGCTGGCGATCGAGTTGATGACGCCCCGCGCGTCGAGGCCGCTTGTCAACGCGCGGGTGGCGTCCAGCAGCGCGGCTAGCTCGCGCGCCTGCGCCTCGCGCAGCATCGCGGCCTCCACCAGGCGCAGCGTCGTCGCGATCTGGCTGGCGTAGAGCGGGGCCAGCTCACGCTGGGCGCCGGTGAACGGCTCCGCGCTCGCCCGCATGGCCACCAGCGCGCCGATGGGGCCTGCGCCCTCACCCACCAGCGCGCAGATGACCGATCCCCATGCCGGGGCCTGCCCGCCTGCGAAGCGCATATCCACTGGGGTGGCGCCGCTTTGGACATGCGGCCCGGCGCCATCACGCAGCGCGCGGCTGATCGCCTGGCGCATGGCCGCGGGCGCGCTCGCCGGGTCGAGCGCGATCGCGCCGGAAGGGCGGGCGCTCACCCCCACCACCGGCGTCATCTCGCCCTGGGCGGCGCCTGGCGCCGCCAGCGCGATCCAGACTTCGCTCGCCCCTGTGACGCCCAGGACAGCGCGCGCCAGCTTATCCAGCGCGGCGACATATGGGAGCATCGCTCCCGGCCATACCCCCGACACAGGCTCCTCCGTCTGGCGCGGGGCGCGCCCGCTCGCGCTCTAGGAGGCTGGCGCAGGCGCCCAGTCAGTAGCGGCCTTGAGCTGACTGAAATAGGACTTGATCTGGCTCTCCGACATGTGAGACGCCACCGTGACGCTGGTATTGTCCACGGCGCCAATGCAGACGGTCGTCGCGTTGGGCGCCTGCGAGCTCACGGTACACTGCGGCGTCGTCGCGGTATTGCCTCGCTTGGGCGCCTCAGAGAAGCTGATCGGCGTCCCGCCGGGCAGCACCCACGTTACGCTGAGATGACCGCCAAAGATCGGGTCATGAACGGCGCCGCCCACCAGATCGAGGCAGCTCCCTTTTGGCAGCGTTGATGGTAGGTAGGGCGTAAAGCCCAGCTGGCCCTTGACCGTATCCCACTGGGTGATCGTCTGCTGCGACGATGAGCCGCTGTCCACGAAGCTGATCTGCGGCTGACCGCACCACGGCAGCGCGCTCAGCGCCTGATCGCCGTTGGCGCTCGAGTCCCCACCGAAGCCCAGCGAGCAGCCTGCCAGCGTCATCGCCAGCGCGAGCGACGCCATCACGCCGCCAGCCCATCCCAGTCGCGCGCGTCCCCGCTGGGTCCTTGCCCATCCTACCGCCATGCCCATGATTCTCCTGAACGCTACGATCTCTCCGGCCATCTCCAGCGACGCGCCAGCGCGCCAGGCGCCTGTCTACGGCGTCTATGGGTATAACGCGCGAGCGGTGTTGAATGCGCGCGCGCTGGACCTCTTATTTGCATTTGTGTGAAGAGCGAGACATGGTAGCATGGCAGGTAGCCGCTCTCCACCTCGCCCGTGAGCTGGACATACTGTTTGTGTCGCGGGTGTTCGGCGCCACGCCGAGACGTCAATTCGGAGAAGCAAGGTCGAGTACACCACCAGACGCCCCAAACCATGCGCTGGGCTCGCGCGCAAACTGCCGCTCGACCAGGAGTGATGCGGACCACACGCGCACGGGGGCTTGCCCTGGCTGGCGCGCTTCTTTATCTAGTCGAGTGTCCGTGACAACTCCCCACCGCTCAAGCTGGGGACTTCTAGGCCGAAGCCAGGGACTGGCGCCTCAGTCTCAATATGTTTCGACTTGCGTTCAGGTCGCGATCTAAGATGAGTCCACGCAGGCATACGTGAACGTCTTACGCATGCTGGCAGCGCATACTTGAAGCGTGCATGCTGTCAAATCTACGCTACCCTTCGCCTGCGGGCGACAGGGCCTTCAGCCCTGAAGAGAGTTAATCGAGGAGGGCGCGCATGATGTTGTTACGGTGCGAGCGGTGCATGGCGGCGGTGGCGGCAGGGGAGGCGGTGTGCAAGCAGTGCGGCGCGACGGGGCCGGGGACGCGAGCCGACCGGCTAGAGCCAAGCCCATTCGGTCCGCCGGTGGCGCGCCTGCGTCCGACGGTCTACGGGGCGCCCGCGCTGGCGTCGGCGCACGATGCGATTCAACAGGAGACGCTGCGACGAGCGGCCGTCATGGCGAACGAGCGTAGGGGCTAGCGCGCTAGCAAGGCGGAAGGGGGACCCGGCGCCTCACAGAGGCCGGAATGGCCCACCTGGCCCTGTCACTGGCCCCCTGCGGCGAGCGTGGGCTACAATGCCGCTGTCAGTTTGCCATGCAAGCGCGGCGACGCGGGCGCCCAATGATGGGAGCCGCCAGTCGGGCTCATCACGGAAGCAGAGGCTAAAGGCGCCATGCGCTGGAATGATCTGCCAGGCCAACGGTTCGGTCCCTACGAGATTCTCGAAGAGATAGGCCGGGGCGGCACATCGCGCGTCTATCGGGCGCGCGACCACCAGCGCGAACGCGACGTCGCGTTCAAGATCATGCCCAACGACGCCGAAGACCATCGGGCGTTCATCCAGCGCTTCACCCGTGAGACCGAGATCATCCGCAAGCTCAACCATCCCAACATCGTGATCGTCTACGATGCGGGCGAGATGGAGGAGTTCGTCTACCTGACGATGCAGCTAGCGATGGGCGAGACGCTGCGGCAGCGGGCGGCGCGGCGCATGAGCGCGCAGCAAGCGGCGCAATACATGATTCAGGCGGCCAGCGCGCTGCACCACGCGCATATCCGAGGCATCATCCACCGCGACGTCAAGCCGTCGAACATGCTGCTCCCCCTCGATAACCCGTCGCTGCTCCTGCTCTCAGACTTTGGCACGGCGAAGATCCTCGGGGCGCGGGGACCGACGAAGACCGGCGCGACGATCGGCACGCCGGAGTACATGTCGCCAGAGCAGGCGGAAGGGCGCGAGGTAGACCAGCGCTCAGACATCTACTCGCTGGGCTGCACACTCTACGAGGCCCTGGCCGGGCGACCGCCGTTCGTCGGCGCGACGCCCGTTTCGGTGCTCTACCAGCAAGTGCACGCGCAACCGACCTATATCCGCAGCTACAACAGCGCCGTGCCACGCGAGCTGTGGAACGTGCTGCGGACGTGCCTGGCCAAGCGCCCAGAAGACCGCTATGGCTCCGCCGAGCGCGTGGCGGAGGAGCTCAGGCCATTCGCCGAGGGACTGATCCAGCCCACGCCAGCGCCTTGGAGCGCTCCGGCGACCGCGCGATTGCAGCTCGATCCGCAGGAAAGGCCAACAAACCGCCCGCTGCGCCCGCAACCCCAGAACCCGTATACTGGCGGTCAGCAAGGGACTCCGCGGGCGACGCCGCTGCCGCCGCCATACACGCCCGCGCCGTCGCCGATCACGCCAGGCCAGCCCAGCCATCCCACCTTCGGGCCGCGCACGCCGCGCACACCCATGCCGCCATACACCGGGGCAGGGCCGGGCCACCAGAGCGGCGGCCTAACGTCTCCCGGAGGCCGTGGCCCGGCGCATACCAGCGGTCCACTGAGCGGCGCTCCCCCTATATCGCCCTGGCCGCCAGGATCGCAGCCGGGGCCAGTCAGCAGTCCAGGGAATACCGGCTACGGGTCACGTAGCATGCCATCGGGGCCATTGACCTCGCGCACGGGTGGCCCGCGATCAGGCGTGAGCGGCCAGCAGTGGACACCCAGCAGCGGCGCCGATTGGAGCGCGGGCGGTACGTCTCCAGGGTACCGAAGCCCTGCAAGCGGCCCGCTTCGCGCGCGGACCAGCGGTCCACTCCGCAGCCCCAACAGCGGCCCGCTTCGAACCCCAACCAGCAGTCCATTGCGCGGCTCGGCCAGTGGCCCACTCTATCGGAGCGCGCCGAGCGGGCCTGTACGCGGGCCAAATAGCGGCTATGGTGGCCGCGTAGGCGTCGCGAGCGGACCTCGCCCCGGCGCCGGTCGGCGCGGGACACAGCCTACGACTCCGCGGCGCGGCGGGCTATCGTGGGGAACGCTCGCGGCGGGTCTCGTGGCGCTGCTGCTGCTGGGCGCCGCGACGGCGCTTGGCGCGGCGGGCATGGGACTGTTGCCCGGACTGGCCGTGGCGGCGAACCCAACAGCGACGCTCATCCCAACAGCGACGCTCATCCCGACAGCGACCACGACGCCCACACCGCCATCCGCTACGGCCACCCCAACCACACAGCAACTGCTCAACCGGCAGGCGGCCGCGGCGTTCAAAGGGCTGACGATCGCGCCGTTCTCGGACCTCTCCTGCTCGATCAGCAACCAGGTGACAAGCTATACCACGAGCCAGCCAGTATTCGTGAATTTGTGCATGGCGAGCAAGAGCGCACCCGGTCCGGTGACGGTGGTCGTGCGGTCGCATGGCAAGGTCATACGAACGCTGTACAGCAAGCAATACATGTCGTTGAACTCGAGCTACTCCCAGGGGCATACCATGACGCCCGGCGACTACGACATGCTGATCACGGTGACGATCAACGGCAAGGCGGCCACAGCGAAGGATATCCCCTTCACGGTGCGCTGAGCCCCTCCAGCAGCCGGCCGCCGCGCGCGCCGCGATGAGCCCACCAGCGCAGGCGGGCGAGCGCGCGGCGGCGGACTGGCCCGCTGGGAGCGTCCTCTACGGCGCGGGCGTAGGCCTCACCCGTCGCCAGCGCGGCGCGGAGATAGGCCGAGGCGACCAGCAGGCGCCAGGTCTCGGGCGCCAGGACGACGCCGCGCGCCGCCAGGCGGCGCATGAGGCGGGCGCGGTAGGCGGCGAGCAGCGTTGTGACGGCGAGGGTATGCCAGGCGCCGCACATGGCGAGTGGGTCCCATGTAGCGGGAGCGGCGGACACCAGCGCCCAGTCAATCAGCAGGACGCGTGGGCCGGCGCGAGGCGCGCGGTGAGTTGGTGGCAGGCGGCCGAGGTTGGGACCCCAGACATCGCCGTGGACCAGCGTGCGCGGCAGGCGGGCGATAGCGGCCAGCGCGCGGTCAGGCTGAGCGAGCGTCACGGCAAGCGTCGCGGCGTCTTCAGGGGCGATGAGGCGGAAGAAGGCGTCCCAGCCACGCCGGGCAAGCAAGAGATATGGCTCATCCAAACCGGACTGGAGCGCCTGTTCGATGGCGGCGGGCGAGAGCCACAGCAGCGTATCGCGCTGGGAAGCCAGGCCGAGGCGTGGATCATCGAGCGCGGGCGAATCCCAGAAGCGGGCATGCAGCGCCGCGAGCGCGTCGAGCGTGTCTAGAATGAGCGGGGGCAGACGCCCCGGCGGCGTCCGGTATGGGTCACGCATGAGGCGGCTCCGCACATCGCGCATGAGCAGCGCTGCGTGAGCCGTAGCGGTTCCACCACCCTCGTCCCGTGGAGTGACGCGCTCGACAGCAATGCCGATACGACGCGGCAGTCGAGCGGCGAGACCAATCTGCCAGAGGGCGACCTCGCGTATGCGGGTATCGTGGGTGGCGGAGCCGATCCAGCCGCTCTCAGCGATCTGCTCCTTGACGATGCGCGTGGCATGCCAGCGGGGCGCGCCGGTCCACGGGCCTATCGGGGCGCCGAGCCAGAGCCGGGTGAGGCGCGCGCCGGACAGGCCACCATCCACCGGCCCCGCGCGAATGATGTGGACGGGGTCGAGGCTGAGCGCGCGTAGCGTCTCATCGGATGGCAGGTCGGGGAGAAGCGGCATTGGGTGCGACTCGATCCGTTCCATGATTAATATCGCGCGGGGGCGCGCTGGCGGCCATGAAGGGCCGGCGCGCGGCATGGGGCCTCGCCATTCATGGCGTTGTCCCATGTCCCTGGCCTTTCATGGCCGGGACCGCCGCGCCTGAGAACTCGCCGAGAATCTGGCGCGGGCGGCGGCATATTCGTAGCGTACAGCGTATGCTATCATCCAGGGGCAAATACGGCGGCCTTCCACACAACACAACCAGAATGGATATCATGGCGATCAGGACTGGGGCGCTGCGGTTCTGGACCAAGTTCGACCGCGACTGGGGTTGGAATCTGGCCCGGCTGCTGGCGTACACGCTGTTGCAGGCGCTCTTCGCGGTGATCGGCTTGCAGGTCGTGGCGCTGGCGCTGGCGCTGCGCTTCGGCTCGTCGCGCGCGCAGGACAGCGTGATCGCGGACATCGCGCGGCTCCTGCCCGACCGGGTTGAAGCGAACGCGGTCACGGCCTTCGCGCATAGCCTGCGGTCGGCGCCCGGCTGGCTGCTGGCGCTGGGATTGCCAGTGGCCATCTGGTATGGATCGCGCCTGTTCGCCGTCCTGGAGAGCGTGCTGTGCGTCATCTTCCGCCGCCCACGGCGCCGCTTCCTATGGCAGAATCGCGCGGCGCTGCTCATGCTGCTACTCTTCACCCTGCTGCTACCGATCATCGTGCTCTCCGCGACTGCTATCCCGCGCATTGGGGTTTCGCCGGAATTGGCGATCACGATTGCGGACTCCGACGCGGTAGCGAACATGCCCTGGATATCATGGGTGGCGCTGCTGGCGGGGCTAGTCGCCAACTTCCTGGTGGCCCAGGTGGCGTATACGTTGCTGACGCCAAAGGGTGTCTCGTGGCGGGCCGCGTGGCCCGGCGCGCTGGTGGCGGCGGCGCTATCGCAGGGTTACCTGCTGATCTTCCCGCTCTATGTGCGCTACGTGCTGCATCCCAACCACTTCGGCTCAGTGGCGGGGTTCGCGCTGGTGGCGCTGGTGTTCCTGTACGCTTATGGCGTCTTCATCGTGATTGGCGCGGAGATCGCGTCGCTGCGGGCGGGGTATGGGCCGGGGACAGGTGACGTGACAGAGACCGTGGCGCGCGCCGCTCAGACTGAACGCGAACCACCCGCAATCGAGGCAGCGCTTCCCTCCAGACGCGAGCGCATCCCCGTGGTCTATCCCGCATCGGCGCCAGCCTTCGATGACCAGCCAACGGCGCCGATGCATGTCCCGATGGCGGCGCGGCGCGCGCCAGAGCGGGATTAGCGGAATGCGCGTCGAGGTAGCCATCCTGCGGCCAGCGCCCCCCGCCGCGAACGGCCTCATCACCTATCGCGCGTATGGCGAGCTGGCGTCCAGCATTCAGCCCGGCTGCCTGGTGAGCGTGCCCTATGGCGACCGCGGGACGCTAGGCGTCGTGTGGGCGATGGACGCCAGCGACGAGGCGGGCGGCGCGGCGGACGTTGACGATGGCGAGAGTAGCGGCGTCAGGCTGCGCGAGGTATCGGGGCTGGCCCTGCCGGAGCCAGCGCTCTCGGCGTCACAGCGCGCGCTGGCTGAATGGATCGCGGACTACTATTGGGTTCCAGTGGGCATGGCGGCGCGGCTATTGCTGCCGCCGGGACTCGCGAGCAGCGCGCGTAGCGTCGTGCGCGTGGTCCCCAACCCGGCGGAAAGCGTGGACGGCGACCTGCCAGAGGATGCGGCGCTCACTCTGGCGCTGCTGCGTGATGAAGGAGCCGTCGAGCGGCTGCGGCTGGAGGAAGCCTTCGGCGCGGCGCGGGCGCGTGAGGTGACGCGGACGCTGGTACGGCGCGGCCTGGCCTCACTGGCGACGGAGCTGCCGCCCGCGCAGCTCAAGCCGCGGCGCGAGCGGCGGGCGCGACTGGCGGCGACGCCAGAGGCGCTGGAGGCGCTGGAGGCGCTGGAGGCATGGCGGGCTGAGGCGCGGGCGCGGCTGGACGCATCAGCCGGCGACGGCAGGACAGCGCACGGGCGCGAGAGCGCGGGCGAGCGTATCCTGCGCCAGCTCGCGGCGCTGGACGCCTTGGAGCGCGCGCGCGAGCCATGGCGCGTGGAGGACCTGCGGCGGCTAGCGCGGGTGACGCCTAGCGCGCTCTCGGAGCTGGAGCGAGCTGGACTGATCGCCATCGAGACGGTCGAGGCGCGGCGCGACCCCATGGCTGGTCTGCACCCGCCGCGCACACAGCCCCTGACCCTGACGGCGGCGCAGCGCGGCGCGCTGGACGCTATCCTCGACCCTGCGGCCCCAGTAGATGAGAGCGGCGCGCGAGTCATCCTGCTGCATGGGATCACCGGCAGCGACAAGACCGAGGTCTATCTTCAGGCGCTAGCGGCGGTGATCGCGCGGGGACAGCGCGGGCTGGCGCTGGTGCCGGAGATTGCCCTGACGCCGCAGGCGATGGCGCGCTACGCCGGGCGCTTTCCCGGACGCGTGGCGCTGCTGCATAGCGGGCTGAGCGACGCGGAGCGGCTGAGCGAGTGGCGGCGCATCCGCGCGGGCGAGGTGGATGTCGTGCTGGGCTCGCGCTCGGCGCTCTTCGCACCCATCGAAAACCTGGGCCTGATCGTCGTGGACGAGGAGCACGAGGGCGCCTACAAACAGGAGAACCGCCCCAGCTATCACGCGCGCGAGGTGGCCGTGAAGCTCGGCGCGCTGACTGGCGCGCCGGTCGTGCTGGGCAGCGCGACGCCCTCGATGGAGGCCTGGCGGCGCGCCCGCGATGGCTCCTGGCGGCTGGTCGAGATGGCCGAGCGCGCGGGCTTGGGGCACGGCCCTGAAGGGCCGGCGCACGATAGAGGCGAAACGGGGGCTAGCCCCGAGGCGAAGCGTGCGGCGCTGGCCGGGTTGCCGCCAGTCACGATAGTAGACCTGCGCGCGGAGCTCCGCGAGGGCAACGCGAGCATCCTCAGCGCGACGCTGCGCGCGGCGCTGACCGAGACGCTCCAGCGCGGCGAGCAGGCGCTCATGTTCCTGAACCGGCGCGGCACGGCGACGGCGGTGATCTGCCGCGAGTGCGGCTATACCGCGCGCTGCCCGCAGTGCGACGTGTCGTTGACCTACCATGCCGACCACGGGCCGGGCGGCGCGCTCGTCTGCCACTATTGCGGGCGGCGCGAGGCGACGCCACAGCAGTGCCCGATGTGCTGGAGCGCGAGCATCCGCTACTTCGGCCTGGGCGCGCAGCGGGTGGAGGCGACACTGAAGCGGCTGTACCCCGAGGCGCGTGTGCTGCGTTGGGACCGCGACACGGCGCGCACGCGCCAGGAGCACGAAGAGCTGCTGCGGCTCTTCGCCGAGCGGCGCGCTGACGTGCTGGTAGGCACGCAGATGATCGCCAAGGGACTAGACCTGCCAGCCGTGACGCTGGTCGGGGTGATCTCCGCCGATGTGGCGCTGACGCTGCCCGACTTCCGCGCCTCCGAGCGCGCGTTCCAACTGCTGACACAGGTGGCGGGGCGCGCGGGGCGCGCGGCGGCGCCGGGGCGGGTGATCGTGCAGACCTTCAACCCGGAGCACTTCTGCATCCAGACGGCGGCGGCGCACGACTACGCGACCTTCTCCGAGGTGGAGCTCGCCGCGCGCGAGCGCTACGGCTACCCGCCCTACCGCCGCCTGGTCAAGCTGATGTACGCCAGCCACGACCGCTACGCCGCGCAGGTGGAGGCGACGGCGCTCTCCGCGGCGCTAGAGCGCGTCGTCCGCGAGCGCGCCCTTCCCGATACCGACGTGGTCGGCCCAGCGCCCGCCTTCATCGAGCGCTTGCGCGGCCGCTACCGCTGGCAGGTGATCCTGCGCGGGCCAGATCCGGTCGCCGCCCTGCGCGCGCTATCCGCCGACACGCCCTGGTGGGGCTGGTCGGTGGACGTGGACTCGGCCTCCAGCTTGTAGTCAAGCGCTTCGCTCACCCCCAGCGGCGGGTGGCCTGTGGGGGAACGGTGGGCGTGGGGATGGCGGCGCGGGCCGCGCGGGCGCTGTCGTCCACCTGTTCGAGCAGTTCACCCAGGGCGATCAGGCTGTCGAGGTTGTTGGCGGGCAGGAAGTCGTCTATGTAGGGCATAGCGGCGCGCATACCGGCGGTGACGGGGCGGTAATCGTCCTGACCGAGCAGCGGGTTGAGCCAGATCAGGCGGTGGCAGTTGCGCTGGAGGCGCGCCATCTCCTCTGAGAGCACCGAGATTTCGCCCCGATCCCAGCCGTCACTGATGATCAGCACCACCGCGCCGCGCCCTAGCGTGCGCCGCGCCCAGCGGAAGTTGAAGGTCCGCAGCGAATCACCGATGCGCGTGCCGCCGGACCAGTCCTGCACGACTTTGGTGACGTCGGCGATGGCGGCGTCCACGTCGCGGCGGGCAAGCTGGCGGGTGATGCGCGTCAGGCGCGTACCGAAGACAAACGTCTCCACCTGCTCGCGCCCATTGGTCACGGTGTGGATGAAGTGCAGCAGCAGACGCGAATACAGGCTCATCGAGCCGCTGATGTCGCAGAGGATGACCAGCGGGCGCGGCTTGCGGCGGCGCACGCGGCGCGATAGGCTCAGCGGCTCACCGGCGGAGCGCAGGCTGCGGCGGAAGGTGCGCCGCAGATCGAGCGTGCGACCCTTGCGCGAAGGCTTGAGGCGGCGCGTCTGGCGCATGCCGAGCCGCCAGCGCATGCGCGCCATCAGCTCGCGCGCTTGGCGCATCTCCTCCCAGCTGAAGTCCTCGAAGTCCTTGTGGCGCAGCGCCTCCTCGGCGCTCCACTTGCCCACGTGCTCCGCCGCGTCCTCATTGTCCTCGTCCTGCTTGCGCTTGCGGCGAGCGTCGCGCAGGCGTGAGGCGGGGTGGCGCGTGGGCGCGCCGACTTGCGGCATGTGGTGAACGTTCTTCGTGTCGTCCTCGCGCTGGCGGTTGGGCGGCAGCGCGACCGTAGAGCGGCGCTTGGCGCGCGCCTGCTCCAGTTCAGCGGGCGGCGTCCCTGAAGACTGGCTCGGCGTGCGCCAGAACCAGGCGAAAGCGACATCGAAGGCGGCTTCCTGCTCGTGGCGCGAGACGAGGTTGACCTTCAGGAATTGATAGAACTCGTCGCGATTGGCCAGATTGACCAGATGCAGACTATTCGCCACCTCGACCACGCGCCCTGGCCCCACATCCAGCCCCATCTCCCAGAGCATGTGGCAAAAGTCCACGATGCGCGCCAGCAGCAGATCGCCATGCGCGCGCGCGTCGTCGGTCAGGTTGATTGGAGTAGAGCCAGTGTACATGGACACCTCGACCGGCTAACCTTTGTGGACCGTCGCGCGGGCCTTCTCGACCAGCCGCCCCAGCAGGCCGCCGGACGTCACCTTCTGCGTGTCATCCTGGTACTTCAGCAGCGCGCCCAGCGCATCACGGGCGGCGGCTTCGGTCAGCTCGGTCTGGCCGAGCGCGACGAGCGCGCCGAGCCAGTCCAGCGTCTCCGCGACGCCGGGCGCCTTGAAGAGGTCCTCCGCGCGCAGCAGCTGCACGAAGGTCACGACCTGGCGCGCCAGCATATCCGGGGTCTCCGGCGCGCGAGCGCGGACGATGGCGTATTCCTTCTCGAGCGTCGGATACTCGATCCAGTAATAGAGGCAGCGGCGGCGCAGCGCGTCGTGGATGTCGCGTGTGCGGTTGGAGGTGATAACGATCACTGGCGGCTGCTTGGCGCGCACCGGGCCGATCTCGGGGATGGTGATCTGGTAGTCGCTCAGCAGCTCCAGCAGGTAGGCCTCGAACTCGGCGTCGGAGCGGTCCAGTTCGTCAATCAGCAGCACCGGCGGGCGCTCACCAGCGGATTCGAGCGCCTCCAGCAGCGGGCGCTGGATCAGGAACTCCGGGCCAAAGACATCCTTCAGGCGCGCGCCCATATCAGTGCGCGCAGGCGCCTTCTCACCATTGCCGCCGTCAGCGGACGTGTCGAGCAGGCGGATATAGAGCAGCTGTCGGGCATAGTTCCACTCATACACAGCGGTGGACTGATCAATGCCCTCATAACACTGCAAGCGGATCAGACGCGTCTGGAGCAGGTCGGCCAGCACACGCGCGACCTCGGTCTTGCCGACGCCCGGCTCACCCTCTAGCAGCAGCGGCTTATGGCGCTTGAGCGCGAGAAAGATGGCGGTGGCCAGGCCTCGGTCGGCGATGTAGCTGTGCTGCGCCAGCGCCCCGCTGACATCCTCCACCGTCGTGGGTGAGAAGACAGCCTCCGCGTGGGGAGCCTGGAACGGCAAGGGCGCGCCGCGCGCGGGAGAGCGGTCTTCGGTCACGTATGGGCTCCTTCACTGGCCCTGGCTGGGGCTGCTGGCTGGATGGGACATTATGGGATGTTATGGGACGTTGGCGCGAACAATGTCATCATGGTTATGTTGATTGTACCGCGTTCGGCGCATTGTAGCACGGTCCGGCGCGGCTCGTGAGGGGCGCCACGAAAATGGGCGGTCGCGCGTATACCTCTACGATATGACATGTCGTGAATGATCGCGGGCGCGCCGGATCATCGGGTCAGGCGCGCCCGCGACTCATATCGTGGCGAGCGTGGTCTGCATCGCCGGGCGGGCGTCGGCATGCGGTATAATCCTGAATGTCTCCGGCGAGGCGAGACCTCAAGCCGGTCGAGCGTCGCTGGCGCGCCCCGCGCAAGCGATCCCGTGAGCGGTCCAACGCTCATCCTGAAACACGCATAAAGCGACCTGAAAGCGAGGCGCGATCGAAGATGGCGCAACGATCAAGGCTCGGGACCCAGCAGGAGTCTCCGTCTCTACTGTCACGAGTGAAGGCGTTGATTCCTAGCAGGGATGCCCTGAACACCCCACCAGGAGGTGGGCCACCCCGCACACCCAACACGCCCGGCGGCCCCGGCGGCCCCAATGGCACGCGACCGCCACGCGGCGGCGCTGGTCTGGGCTGGGTCTCGCGCCTGCTGCTGCTGGCGCTGATCGTGCTGGTCGGCGTCGAGCTCTACAACTGGTTCAATGTGAGCGCGAACGGCCAGACGATCAACATGGCCTACAGCGACTTCATTACGTACGTGAATGAAGGCCAGGTCAAGCAGGTCACGATCTACGACAACGGCAACATCAACGGCCAGATGAACGCGCAGATCACCTACACCGAGCAAGATGGGACCGTGGTCACATCCTCGAAGTTCCAGACCTTCGAGCATCTGAGCAACGACCAGCCGCTCTACGCCGCGTTGCAGGCCGCGCATGTCAAGGTCTACAACATCTCGTCAGGCTCAAGCGACTTCCTGTGGACCTTACTGCTCAACGTCGGGCCCATCGTGCTGCTGATCGGCTTGCTGCTATGGTTCTCGCGCAGGGCGACACAGAGCCAGCAGAATATCTTCAACTTCGGCCGCAGCCGGGCCAAGCTCATCATGGAGGATCGCCCCAGCACAACCTTCGCCGACGTGGCGGGCGTGGATGAGGCGAAATCCGAGCTGGAAGAGGTCGTCGAGTTCCTGAAGACGCCGCAGAAGTTCCAGCGGCTGGGCGGCAAGATTCCAAAGGGCGTGCTGCTGGTAGGCCCTCCGGGAACTGGTAAGACGCTGCTGGCGCGCGCCGTAGCGGGCGAGGCTGGCGTGCCGTTCTTCTCCATGTCCGGCTCCGAGTTCGTCGAAGTGCTGGTTGGCGTCGGCGCGAGCCGCGTGCGCGACCTGTTCGATCAGGCGAAGAAGGCGGCGCCGAGCATCATCTTCATTGACGAGATTGACGCCGTTGGCCGCCAGCGCGGCACGAGCCTGACCACCAACGACGAGCGCGAACAGACGCTGAATCAGCTGCTGGTCGAGATGGACGGCTTCGACACGCGGCAAGCGGTCGTGGTCATCTCGGCGACCAACCGCCCCGACAACCTGGACCAGGCGCTGCTGCGCCCAGGCCGCTTCGACCGCCGTGTTACCGTGGACCGGCCCGACTGGAAGGGCCGCCAGGCGATCCTGGCGATCCACTCCAAGGGCGTTCCGGTCGCCTCCGATGTGGACCTGCTGACGCTGGCGCGCGCGACGACCGGCATGGTCGGCGCGGACCTGGCGAACCTGGTGAACGAGGCGGCGCTGCTCGCCGCGCGCCGGAACCTGGATCGCGTGAACATGCGCTGCTTCTTCGACGCGCTGGACCGCATCCAGCTTGGCGCCGAGCGGCCGCTGGTGCTCAGCGAGGAGGACCTGCGCGTCGTGGCGGTCCATGAGGGCGGCCATGCGCTGGTCGGCCTGCTGACGCCACACTCCGACCCGGTGACGAAGGTCACGATTGTGCCGCGCGGCCAGGCGCTGGGCGTCACACAGTACACGCCACTGGACGACCGCTACAACTACTCCAAGGCGTACCTGTTCGGGCGCATCATGACCGCGCTCGGCGGGCGCGCGGCGGAGGATGTGGTGATCGGCGGCATCACGACCGGCGCGGAAAACGACCTCCAGCAGGTGACGCTCATCGCGCGCAACATGGTGTCCCGCTGGGGTATGAGCGACCGCGTGGGCCTGATCTCGTTCAGCGACCGTCCCAGCCCGTTTGGCGCGGGTGGCGATATGGGCCAGCGCGACTACAGCGAGGCGACGGCGGCGACGATTGACGAGGAGACCCACCAACTCGTGCAGAGCGCCTATGCCCAGGTCAGGCAACTGCTGACCGAGCACAAGGTGACGCTGGAGCGCATCGCGACCGAGCTGCGCCGCCACGAGACGCTGGACGCGAAGCAACTGGCGCAAATCCTGGTGGAGACCGGCGTGAGCCTGGCGGAGGTCGCGCCGACGCCGGGCGCGGAGACGATAGGGCTGGACGCTCCCGGCGTCCCTGGCGCCGCCGCGCTGGACGGCCCATCGAATGGCGGCCAGGCGGCTCCTGGCGCGGGCTATCTGCCCGGCGGGACGAACGTTCCGCAGAACTAACGTCCGGACCACGCCAGATAATTCGCGCGGCGGCGCCTCCCCATTGGGGAGGCGCCGCCGCGCATTTGGTCGCTCCTCAACTGGCCCGGAAGGTGAGCGAGACTCGCCCATTATCGCCAGTCAGCATGAGTGTGGAGCCGCCGAGGCGATAACTGGTGACTTGCGGCAAAGCCTGCAAGTAGTGGCTTTCCTGCTCCATGACACTTGCGCCGTCATCCCCGGCGCAGGCCATGAGGGTCGTGCGAAGTTCGCTAATGCGCAATTGACTTCCAACCAGCATGTACGAGGCGCCAAACATGTTACACCCGCCGGAGCCCGCAACCTGGTGGTCGTTGGAAAGGAATCGGAGCGTGGCGGGTCTGGTTGACGAAAGCGGCTGCTCCTGGCCATCTACGACGAGCCGCGTGAGTGTCCAGGTGGACTGCGATAGGCTGGTGGGCGTCGCGGTCAGCGCGGCGTAAGCGATGCCCCCGCTCACGGCCAGCGCGGCGACAACCGCCAACGTGATGATAATAATCCGGCGTCGCATACGTATTCTCCTGGCGCAAGGGCAGGCGCTATGCCAGTCCCAGCTAGCATGACGCGATCTCGCGGGCAATAGTTCCCAGGCGAGCGCTGGTCAAGGGGCTCGCGGAGGCGCGGGACTCTGCGGCAGGAGAGCCGCGATCACCACGGGCAGCAGCACGGCCAGCACAGTGAAGCCTAGCGCCCAATATGCCCCTGCCGCCTGTGACGCCAGCCCGTCGCGCCTCCAGACCACCATGCGGCGAAAGATACGGAATGTGGCATAGGCGAAGACAAACGCGGCTACGAGGAGACCACCCACCCACACCCCGGTAACAATCCACTGCCAGATGAGAAAGCCCGATGAACCCCAGAGGGCGCGGGCGAGCGCCGCGCCTCCAACGCCGAGCGCCAAAGTGATTGCGAGCGCCACGAGCGGGGCAAGCCCAGCCACGACGCCTCGCCAGAATGAGCCGCCAAAGCGTGAGTCTGATGTAGCGCTCGGTTCGAGTGAGGCGGATCGCATAAGAGCGCTCCTCTCCAGGATCAACGATCAGTCAGCGCTGGGCGTTCTGATCTGAGCCCAGCGCGGCGGTGTAGAAAGCAGCAATGCGGTCCACGTACTGGGCCCCCACGGTGTGGAATGATTGGGCGTGCTTGGCGCCTGGCACGAGCCACTGCTGCGCATGTGCGCCTGGAGCGGCGGACGCGGCCGCGTAGAGCTGGTCCATGTTCGATGGGGGAATGTAGTCATCGGCGGAGCCATGGATCAGCAGGATGGGGCGTGGCGCGATGCGCGCGATCACATCCACGGGGCGCGCGGCGTAGTAGTCCACATCGTAGAGCACTCGCCCCATCACGAACGCGCCAGGGGTAAACAGCGGCGGGAGGCCGCCCCGCATAGGAATCTCGCGCTCAAAGATCGGCGTGACGTCCGCATAGGCGCAATCGCTCACGACCGCGCGTATCGCCGGCTCGCGCGCGGCGGCGAACAGCAACGACGCGCCCCCAAGCGACACGCCCCAGCCCGCGATGACGCGGGGGCGCCTAAGCTCGGGATAGGGCAATCGCCCGCGCTGGAGGTAGTCCACCGCGCCCAGGATATCCCGCTGCTCCAACATCCCCATGGAGAGCGGCGCGGGCGCCGACTCGCCGTGTCCGCGCAGGTCGAAGGCAAGCACAGCGTATCCGCGATGCGCGAGCGCCGCGCTCAATTCGAGCACACCAGCGTCAGGATCCGCGCGATTCTTCCAGGTCCCATGCACGACGAGCAATGTGCGGTCTGCGGTCAGGCGGCCATCGCGGAGGACACCGGGAATAAACCAGCCCTTGATCTGTAATCCGTCGTCGCGCGCCGGAAAGGTGACATAGGCGTAGTTCAGCCCGTACCGCGCTGGCGTACCCGTGACCGGGGTCTGCGCCCGGTAGACCAGCTTCGTGGCGATATAGGTCGAAATGCCCGCATAGCTCAATGACAGCAGCCCCGAGATGGCGAGCAGCGCGACGAGCAAGCGCGAGAGCCATCGCCCGCGGGTCCCAGGGGCG
>DASTKI010000205.1:0-15001 GCA_035716045.1 Ktedonobacterales bacterium | reverse complement strand
GTCAGTGCGCCGGCCATTCATGGCCGCGTCCATAGCGAGCAGGACAGCTTGAGGAACGGCATGCGCGGAGAGATCATCGAAGACCGCGACCGCTGGAACACCTTCATCGAGTCGCAAGCCACGGGCAATATCACCCAGACGTGGGAGTGGGCCGAGCTGGGCAGCCGCCTGGGCGAGCGGGCGCTGCGACTGGGCGCGGTGGATGACGATGGGACGCTGCGCGGGGCGATGGTGGTGATCGTCGAGCGCGCGCCGGTGGTGGGGCAGCCGTATCTCTACGCGCCGCGCGGCCCGGTGTGCGACGATCCGGCGTCGCCGGCGCTGGCGGCGCTCTTTGGCCATGCGCGCGGGCTGGCGAAGGAGCGAGCCGCGTTCATGCTCAAGGTCGAGCCGAACGTTCCCGATGGCGACCAGGCGTGGCTGGACGCGCTGGCGGCGCTGGGGTTGCGGCGCAATCCCTTCGCCACGCACCCGCGGCGCTCGTGGGCGCTGGACATCACCCCGGATGAGACGGCGCTGCTGGCGGGCATGAAGGAGAAGTGGCGCTACAACATCCGCCTGGCCTCCCGGAAAGGCGTCAGCGTGCGCGAAGGGCATGACGCCGCCGACCGTGACACGTTCTACACGCTCTATCGCGAGACCGCCGAGCGCGACGGCATCTTCATCCATGGGCAGCGGCACTACGACGACTTCCTGCGGCTGTATGGCGAGCGCGACGCGGCGGCGCTGCTGCTGGCCGAGTACGAGGGCCAGCCGATCGCGGCCCTGATCGTCGCGCGCTGTGGCCCCGTGGCGACGTACATGTTCGGCGCGTCCTCCAATCGCGAGCGCAACCGGATGCCCAACCACCTGTTGCAGTGGACGGCGATCCAGTGGGCGAAGGCGCGCGGCTGCGCGCTCTACGACTTCCGCGCCATCGCCGAGCGGCTGGAGCCGGGCGAGGATATGTACAGTCTCTACACGTATAAGCAGGGATTCGGCGGCTTCTCGCTCTTCACGCTGGAGACCCATGACCAGGTCTACCAGCCGGCGGTGTACTGGGCCTACATGCGGGCGCTGCGCCTGAAGCGGCGTATCGTGCGTTGGCGGCGCGCGCGGCTCGACCGGCGGCGCGCCAGTTCCAGCCACACGCCAGCTAAACCGGGGGACACCGCGCCAGGCGCGAGGGCCTGAGCGACGGCAGCCGGAGTGGCGAGCTTGTGACCGTGGGACGCCGCCAAGCGGTTGTATAGCCAGGACACTCCAATGCGCGGTGGATTGCCTGACGGCAGCGGCACGCTACATGCTGGCACAGTGGCGCCGCGCTGTCTTGCCGCCGAATGGCTGCGACGCGCGGGTGGAGGGTCTCGACATGAGCAAGCGCGTACTGGTGATTGATGACCGCCAGGAACTTCTCGCCCTGATTCGCATGCTTCTCGAAGACGCGGAGTACGGCGTCTCCGTGCTATCTGATGGCTCCCTGGTCGAAGAGACCGCCCGGCGGGCTCATCCCGACCTCATCGTGCTCGATATGCGACTCGGCGCGATCTCAGGCCTGGATGTGCTGGAGCGACTACGGACCAACCAGGCGACTGCCGACATTCCTGTCATCGTCGCGACCGCCGCGATGACGGACGCGGATGTCGTAGAGCGGTTGATTGGCGATCCATCGGGCCGCTATGCGAATATCTCTGTTCTGAAGAAGCCCTTCGATGGCGACGCGCTACTCGAGCGCATTCAGATCATGATTGGGATTGCGGAGGCTGGCTGACCTACTGGCGCGGGAGCGTTCCGGGCGGTGGGGAAAGGATGAGTTGAACCGTGGCGAAACGTGGACGCTCCGGCCCGGGCTTTTTGACGGGCCTGGTGATTGGCATCGCTTTGGGCGCCGCGATCACGCTGTTGCTGACGCCGCGCCCCGTCGCGGCGCCGTCGGCGGATCCCACAGACAGCAGCGCCGCGCGCCCCGTGCCCGGCGATCCTCTGGCCGTAGTGCTTGAGCGGGTGCGTGAGCGCTATCAGGAAGCGATGGTTCAGGGCCGCGAGGCCTTCGAGCGCACGCGCGCCGAGGTGCTCCAGATGTACAACCAGGCGCGAACGGGCCAGTAGGCGGGCGCATGCCCACCGGGGTCGCGGGCGCTGGGTGGTACACTGTCCCACGTGCGCTGTCGAATTGTACCCTGACCCTCTCTCCGAGCAGAGAGGGTGTGGTGATGAACACGGGATGTGTGAGCTGGCGGTGGGCGCGCGCGCCAGCGACCGAGACAGATATGGCATGAGCCTACCATCCTCCGCGGCCCAGCCAGCGACGCCGCTCTCCTATGGTGAGCCGCCACGCATGCAGATGGCGGCGCTACACCTTTACCAGCTCTACGATCTCTGCTACAGCATAGATCTCGACAAGGCGCGTGAGACGCTCGCTACGCCGAGCGCGCGAGCGCGCCCGGTGGTGACGCGCGGCGCGAGCATTGACATCGCGCAGCTTCCGCTTGAGCTGAGCCTGGGCACGCTGGAAGTCACACTCGGCGGCGAGGGGCGCCATGGCGTCCTCTACGCGCGCATCTACGACCTGGGCATCATCGCCTTCCGCCTGGTGATCCTGTTCCGCGAGGAGATGGGCTGGGAAGACGCCATTACCCTGATGAGCGAGACGCAGCCGTATCCCCTGGTGGTTGGCGAGGCGTTCGAGCATGGGCTCGAGCTGCTGCGCAAGACGCTCGCCCCGGCGATGAACCGCCCGAATGAGGTCGTGCGGCCTGAGGACTATTCGCTCTTCGTCGTCGAGCGCATGGCGGAGGGCGCGCCCGCGTCGCAACTGGCGCGCAACCCATGGGCGCTGCGCGCGGCGCTGGGGGAGCGGCGCGCGCTGGCGCCTTCGATGTGGTCGCTGGCTACGACCCTCAGCTACTACGAGGACGACCTGATCTTGTTGACGTGGTCCTCGGCGCTGGTAATAGAGAACGATCCGAACGCGCGCGACGACGCGACGCTGCTGCTGGAGTTCGCCAACGCCCAGCTGCTCTCCTTCCGCACCTACGACGCCGAGGTGGAGCGGGCGCTGCAGCGCATCACGCCGCGTCTGGGCCGCCTCACCGGCACGAGCTGGCCTTTCTACCGGCGCGCCGATCGCTCCCTTTCCGAAGTCCACACGCTGATCGCCGACATCACCGAGCACAGCGGCCGTGTGGAGAACGCGCTGAAAGTGACCGAAGATGTGTACTGGAACCGCGTTTACACGGCGGCGCTCCAGTCGCTGCGTGTCGAGTCCTGGCGCACGGGCATCGCCGAGACGCTGGATGTGCTGCGTCAGACAGCAGGCTTGCTGCATGACGAGGAGCAGGCCGCGCGCTCGACGCTGCTGGAGATCCTGGTGGTGGCGTTGATCGCCATCGAGTTGGTGGTGGCGATTATCGGCCTGACCGGCGGTGGGCATTAGGAAGGCGGGCGCGGCCATGAATGGCTGACGCATGCGGCGGTGAGGCAGGCGGGCGCGGCCATGAATGGCCGGCGCACGATGTGAGGAGCATGAATGCCTGGGCCTTGAGGTCCGCGTCGCGCGCCCCGGTCTTTGAAGGCCGGGAGGGCATCCATGCGGCCATGAATGGCTGGCGCATGCGGCGGTGGGGCTAACGCCCCGGAAATCTGGCGATTCGTCCGTGTGGATGGGGCTGAGCTGGCATGGCAGGAAGGGATACGCGAAGGATGCGCGCGCATTCCGTGAGCGAGGCGCCGACTCGCGCGATGTGGCTACGACGGCGGCGAGCGCTGCCCGCGCTGGCGATGGTGGCGGCGCTGGCGGCGTGGTATCTGACGCCCTGGCCCGCGCTGGCGCTGGTATGGGCGACTGTGTTCGCCGCGCTGTCATGGCGCTGGCCGCGCATGGCGCTGGCGCTGGCTCCGCTGACCTTCCCCTTCTGGTACGCGCCGCTACACGTCACGGGCCGGCTGGCGTTCCCATTGAGCGAGCTGACGCTGGCGATTCTCGCGCTGGTCGCGGTGGGCCAGCTTGGCATGCGATTGGCGCGCCTGCGCTCGCGGCGGGCCAATCGCATGGCGCGAGCGTATCTGGCGCGGCTGGGCAGCCCTGTGGCGCTGGGCGCGGCGCTCTTGCTGGCGGGGATGACGGTGGGCGTCCTCATCGCGCGCCAGCCGCAACCTGCGCTGCGCGCCTGGCGCTGGGAGATCGTGGAGCCGCTGGTGTACGCCGCGCTGGTGGTCTGGTGGCTGCGCGGGCGCTGGCTGTGGTGGACGGCCTGGGCGTTCGTCGCATCGGGGGCGCTGGTCGCGGCGCTGGCGCTCGCTCAGGTCACATTCGCGCATGTCACGTTCGCGCCGCTGGGCGCAGGCGGCGGGCTCGTCCCCTATCCTGGCTGGAATGGCCCTGACTGGCGCGCGACGGCGATCATTTACGGCAGCCCCAACAGCGCGGGAGCCTGGATGGCGCGCGCGCTGCCGCTGGCGCTGGCCCTCATGCTATGGCCGCGCGCCGCTGGGCGACTGGAGCGCGCGCTCGCGGCGCTGGCCGTGGCGACACTGGTGATTGGGATGGCGTTGACGGGCTCGCGCGGCGCGTGGCTGGGCGCGACGGCAGGCGTGGTGGTCGTGGTCATTGGGTTGCTGACGGTGGTGTGGCGCGGACCCCATCCAGCCTTCGGCCTTGCCCCGTTCACCCGCGGGGGCCTCGTTCCCCTCAGGGGGGAGGGCCCCGGCCAGCCTGCGTCACGTGGGATAGGCGCTACCTCGCCCACAGACCGCCAACCAAACTCCCCTCTCCCCGTGGGAGAGGGGTTGGGGGTGAGGTCGCGCGCCGCGACCTCCATGCGGCTGCTCGCCATCGTCCTCGCGGCGGCGCTGCTCTATGGCGCCTCATCCATCTGGCTGGCGCCGCTGGTTGGGCTGGCGGGCGGGACGCACGGCGGATCGGGTGAGGTGCGGCTGCTCGTCTGGCAGGCGGCGCAGACGATGGCGCGCGACCATCCCATCGTCGGCGTTGGGCCGGACCAATTTCTCTACTGCTACGACCCGCGCTACACCAACCATCCCTACCTCATCGCGTCGCTCAATGGACATGCGACGGCGGCGGCCAGAGAGCCCAACCTCTCGCACCCGCACAACCTGGGGCTGGAGCTATGGCTGAGCGCCGGGCTAGCCGGGCTGGCGGGGTATATATTGGCGCTGATCGCGGCGGCGCGGCGTGGCTGGCGCGCCATAGGACGTGGCTGGCGCGGAGCGGTGGCAGTAGGCGCACTGGGCGCGCTGGCGGCGGGGCTGGCGCATGGGCTGGTGGATAGCGCGTACTTCCAGCCCGACTATGCGCTGGCCTTCTGGTGGGGCGTGGCGGCGCTAATCGCACTTGGCTCCCCCTCTCCCATGAGGAGAGGAGGCCGGGGCTGAGCTCGCGCCGCGAGCTAGCGTACCTGCTTGATCGGCAGCACCAGGAGCGCCGCCAGCAAGACCGCACCCGCCGCCATGAAGAACAGTGGCTGGAAGCTGCCGAAGTTGGCGATGACCACACCGCCAACCAGCGGCGCGAGCGCGTTGGGCAGGGCGTTGGCGATGTTGAAGACGCCCATGTCCTTGCCGCGATCGCTCTGCGAGGGCAGCACCTCGGTCATCAGCGCGAGGTCCACCGCCAGATAGGCGCCGAAGCCCAGGCCGACGATCACCGCCGCGATCAGCGTCGTGGTCCAGGAAGTAAAGAACGCCAGCACCAGCAGCGCGACGCAGATCAGGCCGGCCGCGCTTATTACGAACACCTTGCGGCGGCGGAAGCGGTCGGAGAGATAGCCGCCGAGGATGCTGGAGATGAGGATCATGGCGACGGCGATAATCTGCGCGATGGCGGCGCTCGATGACGGATCGCTGACGCCTACGGCGTTCTTGAGGTAGAGAAACAGGAAGGAGCCGAGCGTCGAGGACCAGCCGAAATTGACCAGGAAGCGCACGAGCCATGCCCAGCCGAAATCGGGGTTCGTGCGCGGGTCAATCCAGAATCCGCGCAAGAACGCGCCGAGGCGGAAGGGCGGTACGGCCTCACGTGGCAGCGGCGTATCGCGCAGCACGAGCGTAAACAGCACGGTGACGACGACGAACGAGGCGGCGAGGATGTAGTAGCCGATCTGGACATCCCTGACGGCGATGCCGATCACCACCGCGCCGACCACAATCGCCACCGGCAGCGAGAGCCCGACGAAGGCCGAGACCAGCCCGCGCTGCGCCTCCGGCGCCTTGTCTGGTACGACGGCGGTGAGCGCGGCCAGCGCGCCGTTGACGACGAGCTGATACAGTCCATAGCCGATAAAGAGCATGGCGATGGTGGTCGCGTTGCCCAGCAGCGCCAGCGCGCCCGCCGAGAGGACCGCGCAGCCGATCAGCCAGGGCGCGCGCCGCCCGAAGCGCGAGGTCGTGCGGTCGGAGAGCGCGCCGCCGATGGTGTTGGAGAAGATCGAGATGAAGGCGCCAAGGGCCAGCACTAAGCCATCATACAGGCTTTGGTGGGCAGGGTCGGGGTCGAAGGCGATGATCTGGTTAGGCAGCAGGTAGATGATGACTGGCTGCATGCTGAACCAGAGAGCGATGTTGGCCAGGCTGAGCATCAGGATGAAGCCGAAGCTGAGACGCCGCGTTGGCGGCCGCAACGCTTCGGGCAGGCTCGCGCTCTCCGCGCCGGTGGCTGTCAGCGACGCCGCCGTGGCGTCCGGTGATACGAACGGGGTATCCGCCATGGTCCGCCTGCCTTCCCACCACGCCCGGCCCGCCATCGGCCCGGATGTCGCGGTGAGCATACCCAGCGGCGCGCGGGCTGTCAAGCGGTGGAGATCAGGCGTGGCTTGGGGCCGGCGATGGTGCAGCGGCGGCAGGAGCCCAGGGCGTCGGGAGCCAGCGCGCGGCTGGTCGTACCGATTCGCGTTGGACGGGCGCGGCCCTCAAGGGCCGGCGCACGGTGGAGGGGATAAATCCCTCTCCAACGTCGCGGGCATTCATGCCCTCGTCTGCGCGCTCCGGCCACTTATGGCCGGGAGCCCTCCTTCGCCGCCGCGTCCACCGCCGCTTTGCCGGCGTTCTGCAGGACGACATCCTCGACGGGGGCGTTGACGAGACCAGCGCGGGCGTCGCGGAAGAGGCGCTCCATGCGCAGGCCGCGCTGGAGGCCGTGTCCGCCCGCGATGCGCAGCGCTATGTCGGTGATGCGCGCGGCATTCGATGTGGCGATGATCTTGACCATCGCGGATTCCTGGCGCAGGCGCGGGCGCGCCTCGGGCGATGTGACCCAATCTTCGGCGAGGCCGTACATCACGCGGCGGGAGGCGAGCAGCAGCGACTCGATCTCGCCGAGATGCAGGCGCACGGTGGGCAGCTCGCCGATGGGCTTACCCAGCGCTGTTGGCACGCGCGTCGCGGCGAAGCGCGCCGCCTCATCACGCGCCGCCAGCGCCACACCCGTATAGACAGCGGCCAGCGTCAGCGAGCCCCATGGCAGGCCAAGCGCGGCGCGCGGGTCAGGCTGGCCTGGGTTGCGCGCCGCGATCAGTGCGTCGGTGGGCAGTTGGGCGTCTTCCAGCACGATGTCGTGGCTGCCGCTGGCCCGCAGCGCCAGCGCGTTCCATGTCTCTTCGATACGCAGCCCGGGCGCGTCGCTAGGCGTGAGGAAGTCGCCAATGCGCGGCGGCTGGCCCTCCTCGTCGATGGTCGCCATGACGAGGAAGTAGCGCAGGCCAGGCGCGCCGGTCGTATAGATCTTGCGCCCGGTCAGCCGCCAGCCGCCGGAGGGGTCGCGCCGGGCGGTGGTGGCGGGCAGGCCGCCGTAGCTGGGGCTGCCCATCTCCGGCTCGGCCTGGGCGGCGTTGATCGTCGCGCCCTCCTCGACAACCTCGCGGAACAGCGCTGGGGCGCGCTCCGGCCAGAGCCCGCCTTCAGCGATCTGGCCGAGGTTGCTCAGACTCATGCCGAGCGCCAGCGCGGTGGAGGCGTCGCCCCACGCCAGCCGCTCCAGCGTGAGGGCGTATTCTAGCTCGTTCGCACCCAACCCGCCGTATTCTTCGGGCGTGGTGAGCGCGAGCAGCCCAGCGGCGCGTAGATCGGCGAAGTTCTCGTGGGGATAGGAGGCGTTGGCGTCGTGCGCGGCGGCCCGCTCGGCGAAGGCGCGCGCCAGCGGCTCCGCCAGCGCGAGGAAGCGGCGCTGCCGGTCAGTCGAGGGATATTTCACGCGATGTGCTCCAGAACCAGAATATGTGGCGAAATGGCCGCCCCACTCTCATAGCGCGCGCGGGCCGTGGCCAGGATCGCGGCGGGCGGCGGCCATCAGCGCGCCGCGATATTCGCGCGCGTAGGCCAGGTAATGCTCGATGCCATCGGCGACGCGGGCGCGCTCGGCCTCGCTTACCGCGCGTGCGACCTTCGCAGGAGAGCCCATCGCCAGCTGGCCCGCCGGGATGACCTTGCCCTCCGGGACCAGCGCGCCCGCCGCGACGATGCAACCCGCGCCAGCCTCGGCGCGATTGAGCAGCGTCGCCGCCATGCCAATCAGCGCGCCATCGCCTACCGTCGCGCCGTGGATGATCGAGCCGTGCCCCAGTGAGCAACCCTCGCCGACGGTGACGGGCGCGCCGTCGTCGGTATGGATGACGCAATTGTCCTGCACGTTCGTGCGCGCGCCGATCCTGATGGACGCGGTATCGCCACGCAGCACAGCGCCAAACCAGACGCTGGCGAATTCGCCAATCTCGACATCGCCGACGATCACTGCCGTCGGCGCGATGAAGGCGCTAGCGGCGATCTTGGGCCAGACGCCGTTGTAGGGCACAACTAGCATGCGGTCACATCCCATCCCATCACAAGCGGCATCCAGCGCGCCGACGGGCGCGCCTACGCAGCCGCGTTTGACTCATCTGAGGCAGGCCTCTTCTACACGGTACCACCGCCGTGTGGCGCGCGTCAGCGGGCGCGGCTATCCATGCGGCTCATCGAGCCCCAGGCCTGTCCAAAGCAACCGCAGAACGCGCCTGATCGTCAATCGGGCCTGGAAAACGTCGCTCTGCTCGGTCGTCAGGATGCAATAGACGCACGCGCCGCCAGGCCCGGAGAGGATGCCCGCGTCGTGGGCGGTGTCTTCCAGGAAACCGTCCTTATGGGCCAGCGTCGCGCCCGCCGGCAGCCAGCCATCGGTGAGATCACTGAAGCCTGGCTCCGCGGATAGCGCCTCGCGCAGACGGCGACCACCGGGCAGCGCATTCCCACGGACCAGCTGCATCAGCGTCAGCATCTCCCCCGCCGTCGTCAGGTTGTCGCGATGCGCGCGGCGGGCCTCGAAGTCCATGAAACGGCGCGCCAGGCGGGTGTGGGTCAGGTTCAGGCGGTTCATTGTCTCGTTGACCTCGCCCATGCCGACCAGATCGAGCAGACCGTTGGCGGCGGTGTTGTCGCTGAGGATCAGCATGAGATTGAGCAGATCACCCAGCGTCAGCCGCGTGGCAGGGTCGAGATAGTCCAGTGCGCCGCCGCCACCGGCCCGCGCGACATCGGATGTGTCGAGGCGCTCGGACAGGTCGAATTGCCCCATGTCCACACGCCGCATCAGCTCGATGGCGATGGGAATCTTCGCCAGGCTGGCGGCGGGAAAGACCTCATCCGCCCGCAGCGCGACATCCGCCTGAGGGGACGGCGTGTTCTTCGCATGCGTGTCATGGTCATCGTCATGCGCGTTATGAGCGCCCACGATGGGCAGCGCTCGCGCCTGAGGACGTCCCATGCGCCGGGCGGCAATGGCCGTCCTGCCGCCCAGCGAGTCGAGGATGGCGACGATGTCCGCTTCCAGGTTGTCCAGCGCGCTGTGGTCGCTCATCGGGTGTCTCCGTTGTCGGGCGCGTCAGGGAAGGGACGGCGCGCGCCAGCGTACATGTCCGCCAGCTTCGCGCTGTAGCCGCCTTCCGCTGGGTCGAGCGAGGTGATGATGACGCGAGCGCCAGATCCACTGGCGTGCAACAGGGTCATGTTGTCCAGCGCGATGCCGACATGGGTGATCGCGCCGCCGCTGGCGAAGTAGACCAGGTCGCCCGCGCGCACGCTGGCGCGGTCTACCGTGAACGGCAGCGCCGCGTACTGCTGGTCGGCGTCGCGCGGGATGAGCGCGCCGCCCGCGCGGCAGGCGAGCTGCGAGAGGCCGCTGCAATCTATCCCACACGCCGTCACGCCGCCCCAGTGATAGGGCGTCCCCAACAGGCGGTGCGCCAGCGCCAGCGCCGCTTCGACGCCAAGGCGCGGGAAGGGCTCGCTCGCCGGGCGCTCGGTGAAGTCCTCGCGCGTCAGCCAGCCGTGGCGGCCTCCTGGTAGCGCGACGCGGGCGCGATCCGACTCGGGCCGCTGGCCGCTGGCCGTGAGCGAGAGAATGCTGGTAGCGTAGACTTCGCCCAGCGTTGTGGCCCCGCTAGCGCGGGTGTAGAGGGGCGCGCGGGGAGTGGCGACGACCGCGACGCGTTCGCTGGCGCGGGATGGCGAGGCCAGATACTCACTCTCGACCCAGCCCTCATAGTCGGCCAGCCGGACGCGCGCCCAGCCATTCGGCGCCGTCTCCAGCGCGGTCGCGCGCGCGCCCATCAGCGCCTGTGTGACCAACTCGGAGTCCACGTCCGGCTCGCGCCGCACATCGGCAACGCCAATCGCGACGGCGAGCTTGGCTCGTGTCGCGCGGCGTGTGGCGGGCGGCGCGGCGGGACTGGAGAGGGTCATGGCGGGCCTCCTGTCGGGAAGCAATGCGCGATAGCGGCGCGGAGAGCGCGCAGATAGCGCAAGGAGCGGCATGTTATTGGCAGGGTATCACATCGCGGCTCGAAAGCGGGCGGGTGAACCCGCGCCTAAGGGCCCCAGCGGGAACCCTGAACCCGCTGGGGCGCTTCGCTCCGCTCGCCTGGTGGCCACGAAGCCCGCCTGCGCGGACTGGGGTCTGGAAACTGCGGTACACTTGGGGATATGCGAGCGGCGAGGCGGTGTGCGCCACGCGCCTGAGGCTGGCCGGATAGAGAGGCATGGAGTGAGCGAATATGTACGAACCCAGGCCGGATGACAGGTTTACGTTTGGGCTGTGGACGGTCGGCAATACCGGGCGTGACCCATTTGGCGAGCCGGTGCGCGCGGCGCTCTCGCCGGTCGAGATCGTCCAGCTGCTGGCGGAGGTCGGCGCGTGGGGCGTCAACCTGCATGACAACGACCTCGTGCCGATAGACGCGACGCCCGCCGAGCGCGACCGCATCGTGCGCGACTTCAAGGCGGCGCTGGCGGAGACAGGGCTGGTGGTCCCGATGGCGACGACCAACCTCTTCACCGACCCGGCGTTCAAGGACGGCGCGTTCACCTCCAACGACGCGCGCGTGCGGGCCTACGCCGTGCAGAAGACGATGCGGGCGATTGACCTGGGCGTGGAGCTTGGGGCGAAGGTCTACGTCTTCTGGGGCGGGCGCGAAGGCGTGGAGACCGACGCGGCGAAGTCGGCGTCGGAGAGCATCAAGCGGTTCCGCGAGGCGATCAACTTTCTGAGCGAATACGTGCGCGACCAGGGCTACGATCTGCGGTTCGCGCTGGAGCCTAAGCCGAACGAGCCGCGCGGCGACATCTACCTCGCCACCGTCGGCGCGATGCTGGGCTTCATCGGCACGCTCGACCACCCGGAGATGGTCGGCGTCAACCCGGAGATGGCGCACGAGCACATGGCGGGCCTCAACTTCCTGCACGCCGTGGCGCAGGCCTGGGACGCGGGCAAGCTGTTCCACATTGACCTCAATGATCAGGTCATCGGGCGCTACGATCAGGACCTGCGCTTCGGCTCGCACAACATCAAGAGCGCCTTCTTCCTGGTGAAGTTCCTCGAAGATGTGGGCTACGATGGCAGCCGCCACTTCGACGCCCACGCCTACCGCACCGAGGACGTGGAGGGCGTCAAGGACTTCGCGCGCGGTTGCATGCGCAGCTACCTGATTCTCAAGGAGAAGGCGGCGCGCTTCAACGCCGACGCGGAAATCCAGGCGCTGCTGACGGAGATCACCGCGGATGACGGCGCGACCGCCGCGTATCAAGGCGCCTACAGCCGCGAGAAGGCGGCGGCGCTCAAGGGGGTCAGCTTCGACCGCAAGGCGTTGGGCGCGCGTGGCTACGCCTATGAGCGACTCGACCAACTAACGATCGAGTTGCTATTGGGCGTGCGGTAGAGTAGAGAAAGTAGAGAAAGCGCCGGGCGGCTAAAGCCGCGTCTAAGGGCGTTCCGCCGCGAAGGAGGAAGCGGCGAAAAACGACCGGCGGCTAAAGCCGCGTCTAAGGGCCTAACGGCCGCGAAGCCCGCCTTCGCGGGCTAGGGGAGGCGCGATATGGCGGAGCTTGCGCTGCTGCTTGGGCTGGATGTTTCCACCACTGGTGTCAAGGCGCTGCTGGTGGATGAGCGTGGGGGTGTGGTGGCCAGCGCCACGACTCCACACGCCTCATCGTCGCCTCATCCGCTCTGGTCGGAGCAATGGCCGGAGGACTGGTGGGAGGGCGCGGTGGCGGCGATCCGCGAGGCGCTGGCGGCGTCCGGGGCGACGGCTGACGCGGTGCGCGCGATTGGGTTGACAGGCCAGATGCACGGCATGGTGGCGCTGGATAAGGCCGGGGAGGTATTGCGCCCCGCGATCCTGTGGAACGACCAGCGGACGGCGGCGGAGTGCGACGAGATTCGCGCGCGGGTAGGCCGCTCGCGGCTGATCGCCGTGACCGGCAACGACGCGCTGACCGGCTTCACCGCGCCCAAGATCCTCTGGACGCGCCGCCACGAGCCGGAGGTCTACGCCCGCATCCGCCACATCCTGCTGCCCAAGGACTACGTGCGTCTGCGCCTGACCGACGAGTACGCGATGGACAAGGCCGATGGCTCCGGAACGCTGCTCTTCGATCTGGCGCAGCGCGACTGGTCGCCTGAAGTCCTGAACGCGCTGGAGATTCCCGCCGCGTGGCTGCCGCCGACCTATGAGGGGCCGCAGGCGACGGGGACGGTCAGCGCAGCGGCGGCGCGGGCCACAGGGCTGTCAGTGGGGATTCCCGTCGTGGCGGGTGGCGGCGATCAGGCGGCGCAGGCGGTAGGCGTTGGCGCGGTGAAGCCGGGTGTGCTGGCGGTGACGCTCGGCACCTCCGGCGTGATCTTCGCCACCACTGAGCTCCCCGTGATCGAGGGGGAGGGCCGCCTGCACGCCTTCTGCCACGCCGTCCCAGGCCGCTGGCATCTGATGGGCGTGATGCTCAGCGCCGCGGGCAGCCTGCAATGGCTGCGCGACACGCTGGCGCCGGGCGTCCCATTCGATGAGCTGGTCAGTGAGGCCGCTACCGCGCCCGCAGGCAGTGATGGGCTGCTGTTCCTGCCCTATCTGACCGGCGAGCGCACACCCTATCCCGACCCGCTGGCGCGCGGCGCATGGATCGGCCTCACCGCGCGCCATACCCGCGCCCACCTCACACGGGCGACGCTGGAAGGGGTGGCGTTCGGTCTGCGCGACATGCTGGCGCTGATGCGCTCCGCCGGGCTGCCGGTCCCCGACCGCGCGCGCATCTCCGGTGGCGGCGCGCGCGGCGCGTTGTGGCGCAGTATCATCGCCAGCGCGCTGGGCCTCACACTCGACCTGCCCACCTCAACGGAGGGCGCCGCGTATGGCGCGGCGCTGCTGGCCGGGGTGGGCGTAGGCGTCTGGCCGGATGTGGACGCGGCGACCGAGGTCATCGGAGTGGCGCCAGGCGCGGAGCCAGACGCGGGCGACACCGCGCGCTACGACAGCCTCTATGAGCAGTATCACGCGCTCTATGCGACCCTGGCGCCTACCTTCCACGACCTGGCGCGATTCGCGGACACAAGCACAGGCTCCACGGCCTGAGACTTGACTGTGAGGGCGCCAGATAACGCTGATTTCATGGGCGTTCGCGCTACCGCTACGGCAGAGTTTGTGGTCTGTTACACAGCTCGTTCATTGACATATAAGTGGGGGCGTGATAGGCTGAAATTGCCTCCCGAGAGGGACGCGGGGCAAGCGCCCTGGCGATTCAGGTGGAACGTTGGAAAGAGAGTTGCCCATGTTCCCAATGAAGAAGCCGATCCGTCTGCTCGGAATGGTGATTCAAGTTGACAGGTTACGCCCGCATGAGCGGGCAGCCAGGGTAGCAGCGCCAGCCGTCTGACCAGCGGGTATGCTCATTAGAGAAGTTTGAGCAGCTACGGCGACAACCTGTGTTGATCAGCCAGCCGTCTGGAAGCGCGACTACCTGCCCTGATCGGATCTCGCGCCAGTGTTTCCGCTCTGAGCGGCGCCTCGATAGGCGCCCGGGGCCGGAAGCCAAGCGGGAACGGCAGGGAGAGATGATCGCGACGATCGTCCGGTAAGTGAGGGCCGCCATATATGGCGGCCCTCCGCTTGTGTCTGACTGAGTGGGCTGTGTCTGACTGAGTGGGGGCGGCCATGAATGGCCGGCGCACGGACGAATGGGCCTGAATGCCTGGTTATTCACCCAGGCTCAGGACGGCCATGAAGGCCTCCTGCGGAATCTCGACGCTGCCGACGCGCTTCATGCGCTTCTTGCCCTCTTTCTGCTTCTCCAGCAGCTTGCGCTTGCGTGTGATGTCGCCGCCGTAGCATTTGGCGAGCACATTCTTGCGCATCGCTTTGACGGTCTCGCGCGCGATGATGCGGCCGCCAATGGCGGCCTGGATCGGCACTTCGAAGAGCTGGCGTGGGATGAGTTCCTTCAGCTTGTCCACCAGCTGGCGTCCCTGATAGGTGGCCTTGTCGCGATGAGAGATGAGCGAGAGCGCGTCCACCGGTTGGCCATTGACCAGCACATCCAGCTTGACCAGATCGGACTCGGCGTAGCGCGCGAAGGAGTAGTCCAGCGAGGCGTAGCCTTGCGTGCGCGACTTGAGCTGGTCATAGAAGTCAATGATCAGCTCGCCCAGCGGCATGCGGTAGGTCAGGTGGACGCGGTCCTCCTCGATGTAGCTCATCTGCTGGAACTCACCGCG
>DASTKI010000204.1:0-11431 GCA_035716045.1 Ktedonobacterales bacterium | reverse complement strand
GGCAGCGCCTCTGGCGCGACGCGGTAGCTGTTCATCTTCGGGCCATAGCCGAATCCCATCGCGCCATAGAAATCCGGGCGAAATGGGTACAGAATCGCGAGCGGCGCGCCGCGCTCACGATAATGCCGCAGGTAGAACGAGATGAGGTCGCGCGCTACATGCTCCTTCTTGCGCGTCAGGTCCACCGCAACCATGCCCACCCCGCCCACCAGCAGCGGCGTCTCGAAGCAGGTCATCTGGAAGTCGTGGAGGCGCATGCCGCCGAGCAGCGTATCGCCCTCGAACAGCCCATACAGGCGCGTCGTGGGAGCGCCGAGCCGCTTGCTGGTGCGCTCCGTCTGCGCCTCGCGCGCCTCGGGCGTGTGTAGGTCCATGACGGGATAGGCGTTGCCGACCATCTCCGTCCAGGCGACCACATCATCCGCTGTCAGCGGCCGCACTTCCCGGCTTTGTTCCATTGCCCCACTCTCAATTCGACTTCCAACAGCAAGACCGCCCACCACGCGTATCATGCGCATCACCCCAATGAGCGCACCATGATATGACGGCTGTCACCCATCCCCGCTAACATACCACCGTGGAGCGCCACATGGAACGGCGCGCTAACGGCGCGATGGTTAGCGCTTTTCCCGATTGAGTGGCGGGAAGCGACCCGCATGCCTCTCTGGCTAAGAGGCGGCAGTGAGAGTCGGTGGCGCCGCATATACGAGATCTAAAATACCGCTGAGCGCATGGTTGTCGTGGGAGAGACCCAGGCAGGCGGCTCCACGGCCTCCGCGCGCCTGGAGATACAGGAGAGAAACAGAAGGAGCTATCGCGCGGCGACCGATCCGCTGCCTTCCGTTCAAGCGACTGCCACATCGTCCGACGGGCTGAGCGGGCCCAGGCGCGCCAGCGGCCCCTAGCTGGATGACTCGCCGGTCGCGGGTGGCAGCGAGCGTTGCGCGACGCCGCTGGCTGGCTCGGACTCGATCGCCGCCTGGATGCCAGTGACGTCGCTGGGCGCGGCAAGCAGGATGGGGACCGCGCCATCAATCCCTTTGAGCTGCTCTTGCCCGCGCGCGATGAACGTGACACCCTCGACGTGCGGCGCGACATAGGCGACTCCCGTCGTCACCAGCGTCTCACCCGGCCCCGCCAGCGCGCACAACCGCGCCGCGCGGTTCAGCGCCGCGCCGCGATAGCCGCCCTCCACCTGCTCCGCCTCGCCCACATCCAGCCCGATGCCGGCCCCATCCGGCCACTCCGGGTTGTCGCGCGCCAACTCGGCGTAGCGCGCGTGCAGGTCGTGCGCCGCCCGCAACGCCTGCCGCGCCGAAGGGAATACACCCAGAATCTCGTCGCCGCGCGCCTCGACCAGACGGCCATCGCAACGCTCCAGCGCCGCGTGCGCCGCCTCGGCGAAGCGCAGGGTGAGCCGCGCCGCCGCTTTGTCGCCGTACCGCTGGGTGAAGGCTGTGTAGCCGCGAATGTCAGCGATCATAAAAACGAAGATAGCGGCGCTGAGCGAAGAGACAGCCTCGGCGGGCGCGCGACCCATCAGCGCCTTCAACATCGGCGAGTCCATCTCGGCGGCGTCCATCAGCGCCTCCATCTCGTCGCCGTCCAGCTTCAGCGCCCTGCCAATCGCCTTCGCCTTCTTCTCCGAGGGCGCGCCGCGCCTACCTTCCTCTATCTCGCGCAGCGCGCCGGGCGCGATCTCGACCGCCGTCGCGAGGTCCTCGATTGAAACCCCACGCAGCGTGCGATACTCGCGCAGCAGCGCGCCAAACCGGGGCATCTGGCTGAGAACGTCAGGCAATCCCATCTTATTGCCCAGGTTCTTGAAGAATGCCATGTCTCCACCTCCTCGTCCCGGCCTGACGCCGTAAAACTGCTACTGCTTCTTCCAGTGATGGATCGCCTCGATGTAGCGGATCGTGCCGGTGCGCGCGCGCATCATCACGGAGTGCGTCCGCGCGCCCGTCGGGCCAAAGCGCACGCCGCGCAGCAGATCGCCGCTGGTGATGCCGGTCGCCGCGAACGAGACGTTGTTGCCCGTCACCAGATCATCTACGGTATAGATGCGCTTCAGGTCCACGCCACCGGATTCCAGCTTCTCACGCTCAGCATCCGTGCGTGGCCAGATGCGGCAGAGCATCTGCCCCTGAACGCACTTGAGCGCCGCCGCTGCCAGCACGGCCTCGGGCGCGCCGCCAATGCCGATGTACACGTCGGTTTCGAGATAGTCTTCCATCGCCGCATGGATCGCCGCCGCCACATCACCATCGGTAATCAGCTGGATGCGCGCGCCCGCCGCCCGCACCTGATCGATTATTTCACTATGGCGCGGCCGGTCCAGCACCGTCACCGTCAGGTCGCGCACATACGTATCGCGCGCCCGTGCGATGCGTGCCAGGTTCTCCGCGATGGGCGCGTCCAGGTCAATCACCTTGGCCGCCGCGCGCGAGACCGCCAGCTTCTCCATGTAATACACGCCTGGCGGCGCCTTGAACATCGAGCCCCGCTCGGCGGTGGCGACCACCGCGATCGCGCCGGGCAGACCTTGCGCCGTCAGCCGTGTCCCGTCCACGGGGTCCACCGCTACATCCACCTCTGGCGGCAGACCATTACCGACCTCCTCGCCGACGTAGAGCATCGGCGCCTCATCCTTCTCGCCCTCGCCGATCACCACCACGCCATGCATATCTACGCCTTCGAGCGCGGTCCGCATCGCGTCCACCGCCGCGCCATCCACCGCGTTCTTGTCCCCGCGTCCCATGAAGCGCGACGCCGCATAAGCCGCCGCCTCCGTCACGCGCACCAATTCCAGGCCGAGGTTGCGCTCTTTCGTTCCCGCGGGCGCGAACCGCTCGGCTTCGTGCTCATTGTGTGTCAAGCCAGGCCTCCTGTGAAACAACCACGGCGCGGAACCGCTCACGCGGCCTGCCCCCCACGCCTTTGTGGGCTTGGCCCGCCCCCGTTGGCGGGCGCGAACAGCGTCTATTTGTCGCGTGCCATCGCGCGGACGCCCAGCGTCCAGGCGCGTCAGACAACCGGCTGGTGCGGATTGACCCGGCAATGCTCGGCGATGAAGATGGCCTCGAGTTTCTCGATGGCCTCATCGAGGAAGCCTTCGCGGTTCACGATCACATAGTCATAGGAGGGCGCCTCGGCCATCTCGCGCTCGGCGTTGAGCAGGCGCAGCGCTCGCTGCTCTGGGCTGTCGTGCCCGCGATTGTCCACGCGATGCGTCAGCGTCTCCAGCGACTCAGGCGCCACGAAGATGAAGATCGCGCCAGCGACTTTCTCGCGGATCGTCTTCGCTCCCTGGGGATCAATCGTCAGGATCACATCCTGGCCTGCCGCCAGCCGCTCGCGCGCCATCGGCGCTGGCACACCGTACCAGTTACCATGCACCTCGGCGTGCTCCAGCAGCTCGCCCCGCGCGATCATCTCGTGGAACTCTTCAGCCGAGCGGAAGTGATAGTGGACGCCTTCCACCTCATCGGGACGCGGGCGCCGAGTCGTCACCGTCACCATCACATGGCCCGGCCAGCCACGCTCCATCAGCCGCTTCGTCAGCGTCGTCTTGCCCACGCCCGACGGCCCAGACAGGACGATCAGCAGCGGCGTTGGCGGCGCGGCCAGCCGCTCGATGATGGACAAGCCCGACGGCGTCGCCATACGATCCCTTCCCGACATACGCGCTCCGCTTCGTCATATCCGGCGCCACTGGTCACGTGGCGGCGTGTGCTCTCTCGTGTTATATCTCGTGTTATATACTGAACGCCCGCGCGAGCGTCTGATTCACCGCGCATCAGGCATTGATGGCCGCGCCTAGCCAGCGCGGCAGGATAACAGCGACTATGAGCGCCACACCACCTGTCCAGCTAGACGCCCTCACTCTGGCCGCATTGGCCGATGAACTGCAATCGGTTCTGGTAGGCGCGCGCGTTGACGATGTCATCCAACCGACGCCTCATTCTATCGCATTACAGCTATGGGGCGGCGGCCGCAACCGCTGGCTGATCGTTTCCGCACATCCGCAGCTCGCTCGCGTCCACCTGACCGGCGAGAAGCCGCGCAAGTTAGCGGCCGAGCCACCGCCGTTCGTCATGCTGCTGCGCAAGCATCTAGAAGGCGCGCGCCTGGTCGCCGTGCGCCAGCCGCCATGGGAGCGCGTGATCGAGCTCGGCTTTGGCCGCGGGGCCGAGGCCGCGGCAGGCGCCGCCTCCTCCTGGCTGATCGCCGAGATCATGGGCCGCTACAGCAACATCATCCTGACGGACGCGGAGCGCGTCATTCTGGGCGCTCTGCGCTTGGCCACCGCCGAGACTAATCAGTACCGCGTCATCCTGCCGCGCGAGCCCTACCGCGACCCCCCGCCACAGACCCGCGCGCTCGGCGACGTGACACTGCCTCAGATACCGTCCACGGATGTCACCGCCAACGACCTGCTCGACGCCGCGAAGGGCGCGCTCGCCACACGGGCCGCCAACCCAGAGCAAGCGCGCGGCGGCAAGGCCAGGCGCGCCGCCGCGCCGCCGACCGTCGCGGGTGTTGTCGCCGCGCACGTCCTCGGCTTCGGGCGGGAGTTGGGCCGTGAGGTGGCGGCGCGCGCCCTGGGCGACCCCGGCGCGCAGGTGGAGGGCGTCGCGCCGGTAGGCTGGGAGGCCGTCGCCCGTGAGACGCGCGCGCTGGCGGCGCTGGACGCCGAGCGCGCCTGGACGCCGATGCTGGTCTTCGCGCCCGATGACGGAAATGATGAAGGCGAGCGGCCCATCGCAGTCACGGTCTACGAGCCGCGACAGTATTCCGCGAGCTACCGGCGCGAGCGCGTCGAGCGCGTTGATGACGCCCTGGCGCGACTCTATGCCGGAGCCGAATGGCGCATCGAGCTGGAGCAGGCCAAGGGCGACCTGCGGCGTATCCTCCAGACCCAGCGTGACCGCTGCCTGCGCAAGGCGGAGGCGCTGCGAGCGGATCAAGAAGCGCTCGATGAAGCGCAGCGGCTGCGGCGCGAGGCTGACGCGCTGCTGGCCTTCCAGGCCGATGTCCCGCCCAACGCCCGCGGCGTCACTCTGCCCGATCCCTGGGCGCATGAGGACGGCGCGACCCTCACCATCGCCCTCGATCCGCAGTATTCCGCTGTCGAGAACGCCAACCGCCGCTATACCCGCTACCATAAGCTCCAGCGGGCCGCTGGGCTGCTGCCAGAGCAGGTCGAGACGAATGCGACCGAGCTGGCGCGCGTCGAGCAGCTACTGACCGACCTGGCCTTGGCGGAGAGCGCCGCCGAGGTATCGCACGTGCGCGCCGAGGTAGCCGAGGCGGGCTATATCCGTGGTGGGGCCGAGGCGCGGCGGCTGGAGAAGGAGCGGCGGCTGAAGGGCGGCAAGAAGGGCAAGATGGGCAAGGGCGGTAAGCCCATCCAGCCACGCGCGCCCGATGGCGGGCAGCCCCTGCGACGCCAGTTGAGCGGCGGCCTGATCGCGCTGGTAGGCAAGAACAGCCGCCAGAACGAGGAGATCACCTTCCATCAGGCGGCGCCCAACGACCTCTGGCTGCATATTCGCGGCGCCGCGGGTTCGCATGTGATCCTCAAGACCGGCGGACGCCCCGCGCCAGAGGAGGCGCTGCGCGAGGCGGCGGCCCTGGCGGCATGGTACAGCCAGCTACGGAGCGAGCGTGACGCTCAGGTGGACTACACCGAGGCGCGCTACGTCCGCCACATGAAGGGCGGCGGCCCCGGCCTGGTCACGTACGAGCGCGAGCGCGCCTTCCGCGTAGCCCCCGCCGACGCGGGCGCGCCCGCGAAGTAGCGGGCGCCTATGAGGAGCCACGCCTGGCGCAAGCCTTCGTGCAGGCGTATCTCGACCGCAGACCACCGCATCCAGGTTTCGCGCAGCGCTTCCCGATCTATCTGCTCGCGATTCCCTCATCATCTGGGCCTTCCGCATCCGCAACAACGACATCTGGTGGCCGGAGGGATAGACGCTGCGCGGCTGGGTCGAGGAGACCCTGGGAATCCTCCAGTCCCAGGGCCTGCTCAACGGCTGAGTGCGCCAGCCGTCACGCGATAGGGCAATCGAGCGGCGGCGCATAGGCGGCGCCGTGTGGTCAGATCGCGAAAGAAGCCCCTCGCATGCGTTACCACCGAGCGCTCGTTCGAGTGTATGTCAGTGTATGCGACGAGCGCCCGCGTGGGCGAGACGATGAAGGGCAGAATCATGCGGTCAGAAGTGGCGGCGCCGGGCTGGACTCCAGGCGACGTGGCAGGACGCATCGCGGGGTGGTTCGGCCTCGCCAGCGCACGCGCGCGTGACGGGCAGCGCGCCAACGAGGCGCACACGCAATCACCGCGTCAGAGAGTTGGGGAGACGGCGCCAGGCGGCGGCGTGTCGCCCGCGCCAGTTCCAGCCTCGGCGTTCGAGCCATTCTTCCGCGAGCACGAGCGCGCCGTCTACGCCTGCCTCTGGCGGCTGACCGGCGACGCGCAGGCCGCGCGTGACCTGACGCAGGAGACCTTCCTGCGGGCCTGGCGCCATTTCGAGCAGGCGCAGAGCTACGAGCGCCCGCTCGCCTGGCTGCTGCGCATCGCCACGAACCTGGCATTCTCCAACTACCAGCGCGAGTCATCGCGCCGCGCCGTCTCCACCACAGCGCTCACCGACGCCGACACGCCGTCGCGCAGCGACCCCATGCGCAGCCTGGCGGAGCGCGACCTGGTGCAACGCACGCTGCTGGAGCTGCCCTCCAACCAGCGAGCGGCGCTCGTCCTGCGCGAGGTCTACGGCTTCTCCTGCGAGGAAATCGGCTCGATGCTCGGCGTGAGCCGCGACGCGGTGAAGATGGCGCTGTTTCGCGGGCGGGAAGGCTTCCGCCGCCGCTACCTGGGGAAGGTGGACGCCTGATGAGCGACGACTACCGCCAGCTACCCAACTCAGACAGATCGCGCCCCGCCATACTTGTCTGCCAGCAGGGGGTCCCGCCGGAACTCCTCTCCGGCTGGCGCGATGGCCTGCTGCCGCCCGATCAGGCCGCCTGGTTGGAGCGTCACACGCCCACCTGCCCGGCGTGCGGCGAACGGCTGCGCGACTATGACGCCGCCGCGTCCGCCCTCTCTGGCCAGGTCATCCCACGCCCCAGCGCCGATCTCTGGCCCGGCGTCCGCGCCGCCATCGAGCGCGAGACGCGCGGAATGGGGGATGGCGCGCGCCGGGCGCCGCGCCTGCCACACGGATTGGCGCTGGGCGGTATCGGCGCGGGCGTTGTGGCGCTGCTGCTGGTAGTGCTTTTTGCCGGGCTGCTCCGCAGCCGGCAGACAGGACGGCCTACAGCCGCGGCGACACCCACGGCGACCCTGGCGGCTACCGCGACCACCGCAGCCACCGCGACGCCCAGCGGGCCTGGCTACTGGACGACGATCACCGGTTGCTCGGGCGTTCCAGCGGGCGTCCGCACGGTGTACAACGCGGGCATCCAGGAGCAGAAAAGCGCGCCAACCATCGTCACCCTCCAGCGCTCGGACGACTGTGGCGCGACGTGGACCAAGCTGACGCCGCCCCAGATGGCGGGCGTCTCATACACCACCAACGTCAACCTGATGACCATCTTCACCAGCCCGCGGAACCCCGACACCGCCTACCTGACGCTGCAAGTCAACAGCGCGCAGGCCTGCTCATCCACAAGTTCGGTCACTGCCAGAACCGCCTTGAGCTCAACCGTCTGTCAGCCACAGTACGTCACGACGAACGGCGGGGTGAGCTGGCAGCGGCTCGCGCTTCCCGTACGGGGTATTCTTGGAAATATCTCTCCTGTAGACGCAGTTCTGGGAAGCGCGCTACGTCCACAAGGGTCGCGCCTATATGGCGTGGTCACTGATGCGATGCTTGCGTCCAGTGGTGTGATTCCGCCCGGGCGGCTGGTCGCCAGCGACGACGGCGGCGTGACGTGGCATATCGCCGACGCCCCGCTGGCGGCGCAAGGTCTGGCGATCTGGGACTTTGCCCCCGTCCCGACCGGCTCAACGGTCTACGTGACAGCTGAGCCAGTCAGCGATCCTGCCCGGGAACCGCCACAGTACGGCGCGACTCTCACGATGTGGAGCAGCCCTGATGGTGGTGCGACGTGGAAGCAGGCGAGCAATCCGCCAGGTGTAACACCCCAATCGCCCATTCTGAACATGGGAGCGGGCGCTAGCGCTAGCGGGCGGCGCACGCTGTATGTCGCCGTTGGTGACAAGAGCGGGCTCACTGTTTTGGGGAGCCTAGATGACGGCGCGACCTGGAGAAGCGATAGCCACCTGACGACTTCCTCAGGCGGGAGCCTATCGTCACCGGAAATTGTGGGCAGCCTGCCCGATGGCTCGGCGGTCGTGGTCGATACAGGGAACGCGCCCACTGTGGCGTGGCTCCCTGGTTCGGCGCCGCGTATTATAGCGCAAAGCCCAGGGTTTGCTTCCATTACCAACCCGATCTTCCAGCAGCGCGGAGACGGCCTCTACCTCTGGCTGATGGGGACTCTGCCCGATAGCGGTTCGGCACTGCTGACGACCGAATACACGCAGCTCAAGCTTTAAGTTGACACCAATGAGGCCCAACTGTAAACGAACGCCCAGTTGGGCCTCACCTGGATACGCCGCGGCGAGTGCGCTCCGGCCACTCAGGGCGTGGTGATGGTGATGCTCTGAATTACGGTCTCAAGGTTCGTGTTCATCAGCAACAGGCGGTTAGGCGAGGTTGCGCGGTCGCACTTCACTGTGCCTAGCTCGGCGCCGTTCAGCAGGTAGGTGACATAGGGGCCATCCACGTTGATCGTGTAGGTGCGCGGGCTCCGGCCAGGGGTGTAGTCCTGCGTTGAAATACTGTGGCCGTCGGTCGCGGAGTAGATCTGGGCGAAGCCGTGCCACTTGGCGTCCATACAGGCGATGACGGCGAAGTAGACAGCGTCGCCCGCCTGCGTCTGCGCCTGCACGCCATACGAGTTGCCGCAGGCGGATTTGCCATACACGTCGTCGAGCCTGAGCACGATCTCGACAGTGTAGTTGGATGTGGTCGGCGTGTAGGGAATGTAGACTGACGCGGAGCCCTCGCCGTCGTTGGCGAGTCCCGAGGGAGTCACTTTCCAACCCGGCGCGAGTTTCCACTGGCTCGCGTCCTTTGTCCAATCCGCCTGATAGAGGACCTTGGGCGCGGGGGTAGGCGCCAAGGTCGCAGTTGGGGCTGGGTGGCTTGTAGATGCGGCGCCCGCATCGCAGCTGGCAATGAGCAGCGCCAGCGCCGCGACGAGCGGCAGGACCAGCATGCGTCCACCGCGCATACGGACCATCAGATTCACCATGATGGGCTGTCTCCAGATCAACGATGGCTATGGAGCCAGGCTGATTCACACTCCATTGCAAAACAGGCTCGTGGCCTTTCTAGCCCAGACGCCCAACCCCCGTCTTGTTTTACGCCTCAATTGCGGCACTCACGAGAACCACCGGCATGGCATCACTGATAGACAGCGGTCCAGACGAGCCAGCGCAATCAGAGAGCGCAGCCTCACAGCGCTTGCATCGCACTGAGGCCCATGATCCTCCGCAACGACAACGCCGCTTGCGGACTCGCGGGGGCGGCGTCCGGTGGCTCGCTGATTGCGCTCGATCCGCGGAGAGCAGGCGGCGCTGGGTGGCTCTCTCGACCTCTGTCGCAGGCTCAGGGCGTGGTGATGGTGATGCTCTGGATCTCCGTCTTCACACCGATGTTCATCAACAACAAGTGGTTGGGCGAGGTGGGTCGGTCGCACTGCACTGTGCCCAACTCGGCGCCATTCAGGAGGTAGGTGACGTAGGGGCCATCAACGACGATCGTGTAGGCCCGAGAGCTCCGGCCGGGAGTGAAGTCATAGGTTGACATGCTGTGGGAGTAGGTCGCGGAATAGATCTCCGACCAGCCGTGAAACTGGTGGTCAACGCAGGCGATAACAGCGAAATAGACGGCGTCGCCAGCCTCCGTCTGCCCTTGCAGGCCATAGGTGTTGCCGCAGGCGGCCTTGCCAACCACGTCATCGAGCCGCATCACGATCTCGATCGTGTACTTGGATGCGGTCGGCGTGTAGGGGATGTAGACCGATGTGGCGCTGGAGCCGTCGTTTGACAATCCCGTAGAGGCTATCTTCCAGCCTGGCGCGAGCTTCCACGCGCTCGCATCCTTCGTCCAGTTCGCCTGATAGAGCACTCTGGGCACGGGGGTCGGGGATGGGGTCGCTGTGGCGGTTGGGTGGTCAGCAGATGCGCTGCCTCCTCCGCAGCCAGCGATGAGCAGCGTCAAGGCGGCCAGCAATGGCAGGATCAACTGGCGCCCGCCGCGCATGGGGGCGGCCTCTAACTTCACCATAACCGGGTGTCTCCGCATCAATCTACAGAAATGGAGCGACGCATGTTTTCGCCCCGTCAACTAGACCTTATCAGAGGACGACGCGCAACCACATTCGTCATCAAGAGTCTATTGCACAAGTCGGCCGAACCGGCGGGGATTCGACCGCAGGCGGCCAGGGCTGGTTCAGCGGTCCACGCGCACTGCCCTCCCTCGCGCCTTCAGAGCGGTGACATGCTCATCCGCTGCGCGAGGCTCGGCGTCCTTGCCGGGCGTCGCTGGCAGGAAGAGCCTCGGCGCCCACGTTACATCGAGCGCTCAGGGCGTCGTGATGGTGATGCGCTGAATCTCCGTCCGTAAGCCACTGTTGAGCAGCAGCAGACGGTCGGGCGTGGTGGGCCGGGCGCACTTTATCGTGCCCACCTCTGCGCCGTTCATCGAATAGGTAACCCAAGGGCCGTCAACGTTGATCGTGTAGGTGCGGGTACTCCGACCGGGAGTGTAGTCATTGGTGTGAAATTGGGCGGTGTCGGTTGCGGAGTAAACCTCCGCAAAGGTGTGGAGGTTGTGCTCTACGCAGGCGACAAGGGCGAAATAGACAGCGTCGCCAGCCACCGTCTGCGCCTGCAAGCCGAACTCGTTGCCGCAGGCGATGGGACCTACCACGGTGTTGACCTGCACGTCCATCTCGATGGTGTAGGACGAGACACTCGGCGTGTAGGGAATATACACGGAAGTCTTACTGGTCCCGCCATTGGACAGGCCAGTGGTGGTCATCTTCCAGCCGGGCGCCAGCTTCCACTGGCTTGCGTCTTTCGTCCAGTCCGCCTGATAGAGGATCTTGGGTACGGAGGTTGGGGAGGGAGTCGCGGTGGCGGCTGGGTGGCTGGTGGACGCTGCGCCCGCATCGCAGCCGGTGATGAGCAGCGCCAGCGCCGCGACGAGCGGCAGGATCAGCATGTGCCCACGACGCACGCGAGTCTTCAGATTCACCATGGCGGAGCCCCTCCAGAACAACCCAGTTCAATGAGAACAACAGAGCGGCGATAATGTACGCCATGTCAACCAGACTCCTCATCATGACATCCAGT
>DASTKI010000203.1:0-11350 GCA_035716045.1 Ktedonobacterales bacterium | reverse complement strand
TAGCCGAGCGTGGGATGGTAGAGCGCCAGCTCCATAAAGCGGGCAAAGGTCAGCGGTCCTGTGCCGCGTATCTCCGCGTGGATGAGATCCTCAAGCTCGGTCACCGATGATGTTCCCTTTCGCGCCTGTATACTAATATCCGTGATTGTACAGGATTAACCTGAGTGCTATCCCTAATACAGCCCAGATGAGCGACAGCGCGAAGGGGAAGAGCGAGAACCACACATAGCCGCGCGAGAGGAAGCCTGTTTGCAGCGTCGCGCGGACGGCAGCTGGCGTAGGATAGTAGGGCAGGAGCGCCTTCGCGGCGCGTAGTATATCGTTACGAGCAGGCTTCGCCACAATGTCTGCAAGGAACATGTCGGACCATCGGCGAGTCATGTACCGAGCGGGTTTGCCAGGATGCGACTTCTCCCAGATTGCCTGCCAGAGCGGCTGATCGTTCTCGCTCCGCGCGACCCTTTCCGCATTGCCTAACAGATTCCATTGCAGACTCGAATATCGCGCTGATGAATATCGCGCTGAGACGCTGCGGCTGATTTCGCTGAGAAACGCCGACACATCCACCAGTGGGACTGGCGCGTAGCGAGCCACTTCTGCGACCAGCGTATCGGCATCGGCGCGCGTCGCAGCCAAGCCAATTCTCACCGCTGGCGGCGCATAACGATTGAGCGGCTGTCTATCCCAGAGTAGGACACGTTCGCCAGCTAGTAGCAGATAGACCTCGTGGTCATCTAAATATAGCCGTGCGAAGCCCGTCACCTCATCCCAGCGTGCCGTCCACTGTATCTCAGAGGCGCCGATAAACTGCGCCTGTATGCCATCTTTGTCCACTCGCGCCATGAGACCATGGCGGGCGATGTTTGCGTAACGTCGGGAAAGTCGTCCCCATGCAAAGGCCGCACACCCGCTGAATATGAAAATGTAAATATAGGCGCTCATCCCAATCACCGAATTATAGACGCCGAGCATAGCCTGCGCCGCTATAGTTGGGTCATAGTAATGCATCAACGATAAAGAGCCGCTGACCATAATCCAGAGCACGAAGATATATCCGGTACCCATAAAAATTCCCAACGCGCTGCCAATGAGACCCGCGCTATCCGGTGATGTGGCCCCGGCAGGATGCGTAAGATGGTACGCTACGCCATGCTCCACGCTCGCGTCGCTAGCCTCTGGCTGTGTTCCATCTGCCACCTGGTCGGCGTCCGCTGGAGCAGCGACGGCTGGGTCGCGCGCTGCAATCGCTGCCAGCAGCGCCTGTGTGAACACCAGCGCGGGGAGTGGGCGTCTGAACCGGCCAATAGTAGAGGCCGGAATAGCGGCTGTGAGATACCCCAGCGGGTACAGCAGAAATATGCCGGCCAGATGTAACGAGATATAGCCGGAGGCTGTTGCCCAAGTTAGCTCGGTCGGGCGCCAAAAGATGGGCCAGATATACCAGAGTTGGAAAGAAGCCAGCGCAAAGTGCAGCGCAGTGACGACCAGGGCGATCACGATGAGAATGGAAATGAGTCGCAACTGCGCCCTTCGGCGGGCGATGGCAAGGGGATCAGGGAATGCGGAAATGAGGGACTGATAGCTATTATCCATTGCGATAACTCCAGAGTATGCGCGGGCATCCTACAGTTTCATCATTGCGCCGTGATGTGCGCCGATAGCTTATATAGTATACCGCTCGCTTTGTCTACGCCGCCTTCCTGGACACGAGCGTGTTGAGGCGGTATACTCGCAGCGGATCGTGCTATGCCCTACGTAACGGTGAAGTATCCCTGTGACCATGCTAGGTATAGGTATGTTCGGTATGATAGATCGCACACGGCGCCGCTAGGCGGAGCCGTTTTGAACTCCCCAGAATCCGTGCGCCCGCGCCATACACCCCCTGTATGGCCGCCATAGCCGCTTTCTCGCGGACTTTCCAGGATCAGGCTCCGCACCAGGTCGTATTCGCCCGCTGGCGATACGGCTTCTTTGCCTCTGCCGCACATCCTGAAAGGCCGCGCTCGTGTCGCACACCCCCTTGCGCTATACCCAAAACTTCCTGCGCGATCCGCGTCTGGTCGAGCGCCTGCTCGCCGCTTCTAGCATCAGCCGGGACGACCTGGTGTATGAGATTGGCCCCGGCGCTGGCATCCTGACCGATGGTCTGGCGCGCCAGGCCCAGCGGGTCGTCGCCATCGAACTGGACGCCGCGCTGGCTGAGACCCTGCGGCGCCGCTACGCGTCCAATCCGCGCGTGGAGGTTCACACTGGCGACTTTTTGGAGTATGCGCTACCCCAGCAGCCGTACAAGGTCTTCGCTAACATTCCATTCGCCTACACGCACGAGATCGTGACCAGGCTCACCAGCGCCGCCTGCCCGCCACAGGACGCCTATCTCATCATGCAGCGCGAAGCCGCCGAGAAATTTCGCGGCGGCCAGCGCGAATATCTCTACGCCGTTTTGCTCAAGCCATGGTTTATGCTGGAGATCACGCATCAGTTCCGGTGCGGCGACTTCACGCCCGCCCCCAGCGTCGAGGTCGTCATGCTGCGCATCCAGAAGCGCGGACCACCGCTGATCACCGCTGATGAGCGCCAGATGTTCCGCGATTTCGCCGTCTATGGATTCACCGCCCGCCAGCCTACCTTCGACCCCATCCTACGCGGTATTCTTTCGCATCGCCAGCGCCGTGAGGCGATGCGCCTGTGTGGCATCGAGCCAGGCGCCACCCCATCTACCATCGCGTTCTCTCAATGGATCGATCTCTTCCATTATGTCGCGCGCGTCGCCAGCCTCCAGGCGCGCCAGACCATCGCCGGGAGCGAGCGGCGACTGCGCCGCCAGCAGGCGGACCTCCGTAAGCTCCATCGCACCCGAAAGCCAGGCGCATGGCGCGATCAAGCGCGCCTGGAGACCTGACGATCCATGAGTCTTACCCACGCAGCCCCACACCCGCGCGAGTTGCGGCGGCGCGGCGCGCGCTGCTACAATGCTAACGCCGCCCGTGTCGCGCGGCATGCCCATTGCGTCCCTGTGTATCCCGGTGTGTCGCCTCGCATGAAGCGTGGGCCATTCCGAGGTACGCCGTATAGAGGATTTGCGCCATGGCTATCACTCCTGAGTCCACACGCCGCCCGGAGTGGCTGAGGGTCCGCCTGCCGTCCGGCCAGAACTATGAGGACCTGAAGACGCTGATGCGGAGCAAATCGCTGCATACGGTCTGCGAGGAGGCGCGCTGCCCTAACATGGGCGAGTGCTGGGCGCACCGCACGGCGACCTTCATGATCCTGGGCAGCGTCTGCACCCGCAGCTGTGGCTTCTGCGCTGTGGCGACGGGCCGCCCGATGGCGCTGGACTGGGAGGAGCCGCGCCGCGTGGCCGAGGCGGTGACGCGGATGGCGCTGCGGCACGTGGTGGTCACCTCGGTGAACCGCGACGAGCTGCATGACGGCGGCGCCACGCTCTTCGCCGCCACGATCCGCTGGATCCGTCGGCTGAACCCCGAGTGCGCCGTTGAAGTGCTGACGCCCGACTTCAAGGGCTCGCGCGACGCGCTGAAGGTCGTCATGGACGCCAAGCCCAACGTCTTCAACCACAACATCGAGACTGTGCCGCGACTCTACAAGCGCGTGCGCCCGCAGGCGGTCTACGAGCGCTCGCTGGATGTGCTGACGATGGCGCGCGAGCTGCGCCCCGAGACGCCGGTCAAGACCGGCTTCATGTTGGGCCTGGGCGAGGCGCATGAGGAGATCGTGGCGACGCTGCGCGACCTGAAGGAGCGCGAGATAGATATCGTTACCATCGGCCAGTATCTGCGGCCCACGCCCGACCACCTGCCCATCGAGCGCTACTATACCCCCGCTGAATTCCGCGAGTACGCGCGCATCGGCAAGGAGATGGGGCTGCGGCATGTGGAGAGCGGGCCGCTGGTGCGCAGCTCCTACCACGCCTGGGACCAGCTCCAGGCCGCCGAGGCTGAGGCGCCTGCCGCGCGCTAGCATCCCCGGGAACAGGGAGGCCGCGCATGCGAGAGCGTGTCTGGATTCACAACCCGGCGATGAACCTGCTGGCGCCGGAGCATCTCGCCCGTATCAGGGATGCGCTAGCGAAGGGGCCGATCTTCGGCTACTGGTACCGCGCGCACAGCGGGTCAGGTCCCAATGAGTGGATGGCTCGCGACTTCGCGGAGTTCGAGCGGGTGATCGCCGAGGCTAAGCTGGCCGATTACTACGTGGTCTGGTCGCTGCCGGCGCTGCTGGAGAAGGGCGTCTCCCTGGCCGCAGCGCGCTACGACGATCAGCCGCAGCATGGCGCAAGCCTGCTGCCAGCCGGGCAGATGCGGCTGGTTGAGCGGTATCTGAGCGATCCGACGCATGAGTACTTCGGTATGTTCTTCGGCGCGGACAAGCCACCCGAAGTCTGGACCGACGATGCGGACGGTCTGGAGAGTGTGACAGAGTACGCCGAGTGGTTCAACAAGCCAGGCGGCGAGGGCTACGTCTTTCCGTTCCACTCGGATTGGGAGAAGACAGGCCCTGATGGCTTCCTGATCAGTACGCCCGAGCGCCCAACCATCGAGCGCCCGGAGTACTGGCTGCTGGAGGCGCGATACCCGAACGAGGCTGGAGAGGCGCTGGAGAAGCATGCCTGAAGAGGCTCCCGATGTCGTGGGAGTATCCAGCCCGCATATGAGGCGCGGCCCACGATGAGGGCGATGCCGGGTAGCGGCGCAGAGCGCCAGGAGGTGGTCGCGCATGCCTGTGTGGGTTCGGGACGATTCGAAAAGCCTGATCTCTATCGAGACTATCGCCCTCATTCAACAAGCGCTGGCGGCGGGGCCAATCTTTGGCTACTGGTACCGCGCGCACAGTGGGGCGGGGCCAACGTACTGGATGGCGCGCGACTTCGCGCAGTTCCAGCGCGAGATCGCCCAGGCGTGGCCGGCCGACTATTATGTGATCTGGTCGCTGCCAGCCCTACTGGAGCTTGGCGTCGCGTTGGCGGCAGCACGGCACGCCGATATTCACATCGGGGCATCGAGTCTGCTCTCCCCTGAGAGCCTGGAGGTGGTCAAGGGCTACCTTAGCGACCCCGCGCATGAGTACATCGCCCTATTCTTCAGCCTCTACGGCATACCAGAGGTCTGGGCGCACAATCGCGACGGGCTGGAATTGCTGATGGAGAGCGCCGAGGCGTATAACAAGCCAGGCGGTGAGGCGTACGTCTTCCCGTTCAGCGCATCCTGGAGCGGCCCGGGTCCCAGTGGCTATGCGCTCGACACCATCGAGCGCCCGGAGTACTGGCTGCTCGAGGCGCAATACCCCAACCAGCGTGGCGAAGTGCTAATGGACGAGGACGAGGACGAATAATCCCGCGGCTCCAGCCGCCCGCCTGCGCGAGCTATGAGGCGCGGCCCACCACCAGGATGATGCCGTTGGCGACGAGCTGGCTGGCCAGGCGCAGGATCGGGATCTCCTGCTCACCCATGCGCTGGCTGATGCCCAGCAGCGAGGTGCGACCGTCCACATAGGTCAGCAGGCGCCAGTGCTCGCGGGTGATGCGGATGGGGTCGCCATTGGGGTCCACCTCCGCGAAGTCCACCACCATCTCGGGCGAAAGCGGCGGCGGCGTGCGTGAGACGCTCTCGCGCAGGCGCAGCTGGGCCTGGTCAATCAGCATACTGACGTTGAGGATGGTGGCCACTCGGCCGGCGGGCATGATGGCGCCATCCTCGAAGAGGAAGTCGCCATCGGGCCAGGTGAAGGCGGTAACCAGCATGGTGACGGCGTCATCGGCCGCCCAGGCGCGCAGTTGGTCCTGCCCCAACACGTGCGCGCGCATGAGCATCTGCACGGCCTGTGAGTCAGTCATCGCCCGAACCTGGGTGACACTGGCGCCGGTCGCGTCTTCAAAGTCTTCTGGACTAATCAACCCGGCGCGCAGGAATTGCTCCGCCAGGGGTGTATCACCGCCGGGGCGCGAGAGCAGCGCCCATTGCCCGCTGGTGAAGTAGATCGCCCCCTCCTGGCCGCCATAAGCCAGACGCAGACGCCCCGTGCGCTGTTCACTCTCGACCGCGCGCAGGACGGTCGGCAGCGCGAACTGGCGCAGATTCCCCATGAGCGGCATGTGCTTGGTCCCTCCGGGCTATACCAGCCTATTCCAGGCAGGCCGGTCCTCCGCTGGCCGCTCATGGCGTGTGGCGCCCTCGCCTATCCACCAGCGCGCTGCCGGCCCTACGCATCTCGTTTCAGTACGCGAGTATACCGCATCCGCGCGCTGATGGGGCGCTCTATCCCTATTGTGACCCTATTGTGGGCGGCCAGGACGTAGAGATGTTATGCCGCGCCGGTGAAGAAACCGAGCAACAGCCATGGCTCGATAACGATGTCAATCAGGGTGTGACTCACGATCACAGGGGTCAGGCTGCGCCTGCTGACGAGATAGGTGATCGCCAGGGCGGCGCCCAGAAGAAACGTGAAGCCAAAGGTGGTTAGGATGGCGGTGGGACTGACAAATCCATAGAAATGGGCGATGGCGAACGCCGCCCCGCTGACGAGAACCTGGGCCACGCGCCCACGCCCCATCTGCTGGAGGCTCGTCATCACATAGCCGCGAAAGATCGTCTCCTCGACCAGACCCGCCACCAGCGCCGCGACGATCGCCAGTCCTTTCAAGAAGGTGAGCTTGAGCAGGTTGGGGCCAACGGTGGGATTGAGCGCGGCGGTCAGACCGGCGTAGACGATGGCGACGGCCAGACCGAGCGCCAGTCCGCGCCAGGTGGCGGGCTTACCCAGCCCCAGCGCCCGCAGCCCCGTGCCCCGACGGCGCAGCAGCCCAATGAGCGCGCCCAGCGCCGCCAGTTCGCCCACAATCGCGCCGATCAGGAACGTCGCCAGGCGCGTCTCCGGGCGCGCCAGCCACCCAAACGGATACGCGACGGCAAAGGCGCCATAGCTGATCGCGCCGATGATCGCTAGGAGCAGCGCCAGGGTGGCGATGAGCCGCCCCCAGGATGGCCTGGCCGGCGTCGCCCCGGCTTGCGCTACGGCGGGCGTATCGCCTATTTGTTTCATGAGTCCACTCCGACTTCGTGCGCTCACTCTGAGCGCGCCGCGATCCCACGGATGTAGATATCCACGAGAGCGGGGGCGCTGGCCACAATAGAGAAAGTGTCTGGCGAGAGCAACCAGTGGAACGTGACCCCGTCGAGATACGCCAGCATCGCCCGCGCGCCCTCCACAGGGTCAAGATCGGCGCGGAACTCGCCCACCACGACACCCGCGCGCATGATGGCGGCAAGCTCCTCCTCCTTCGCTCTGATCTCGCCCAACTGCCGCTGATACGTATTGCGCAGATCGGCGGCGAATCCTGTCTTGAGCAGCAATAATCCCTGCGTCGCCCGATACATCTCGTCTTCTGCCAGATAGGCGAGCATGCGAACCATCACCCGGCGCATGATTGCGAGAAACGACCCGCCATCGCCGCGTGCGGACGCGATCACCTGCTCAAGCCGCGCGGAGGCCTCATCAACGAGCGCGGCGTACAGATCAGCCTTGGACTTGAAATGCCAGTAGATCGCCCCACGTGTGACCCCCGCCGCCTGAGCGACATCCTCCAGCCGCGTGGCGGCGTAGCCTTGCTGGCTGAACACCAGTAGCCCAGCGCGCAGCAAGGCCTGACGTGTCTCCTCGGTCGCCTCCGCGGTTTTGCGCGCCATGATGAGCCTCCGCTTTCACGGCATACATACTAACACGCATGTATGTTTGCATTCAAGCGTGAGATTGCGCGCCTGGGCGCGCATAAAAGCGGGTCGCCCCTGGAGAGGAGCGACCCACTTTCGGTGATGGGAGAGCTGTGCGAAGAGCGCAGCGGCCTCAGTGGCGCGCTACTTCTCCGCCAGCTCCTTCTTGTGGGCCTCGATGATGCCCTGCTGGACGTTGGCGGGAACCTCCTCGTAGCCGGCGACCTCCATCGAGAAGTGGGCGCGGCCCTGGGTGATGGAGCGTAGGTCGGTGGCGTAGCGCAGCATCTCGGCCATTGGGACCTGGGCGCTGATGCGCTGCAAGCCCTGCCCGGCGGGCTCCATGCCGAGGATGCGGGCGCGCTTGGTGTTGAGGTCGGAGCTGATGTCACCCATGTTGTCATCGGGGGCGATGATGGTGACATTCATGATCGGCTCCAACAGCGTGGGGTTGGCCAGCGCCACCGCCTCCTTCATGCCCAGCCGCGCGGCGATCTCGAAGGCCTGCGACGACGAGTCCACGTCGTGGTACTTGCCGTCCACCAGCATCACGCGCACATGCACCATCGGATAGCCCGCCAGGAAGCCCTCGCGCAGCGACTCCGCGACGCCCTTCTCGACGCCAGGTACGTACTCTTTGGGCACGACGCCGCCGACGATCTTGTTCTCGAAGACGTAGTCTTTCTCAGCGTCGGGTAGCGGCTCGACCTCCAGCCAGACGTCACCGAACTGCCCATGGCCGCCGGTCTGTTTCTTGTGACGCCCCTCAGCCCTCGCCTTCTTGCGAATCGTCTCGCGATAGGGCACGCGGCGCTCGCGCTTGAGGACATCCACGCCGAACCGGCGCTGCATGCGCTCCAGCGCGATGTCAATATGCGATTCGCCCATACCGGAGAGGAGCGTCTCCGCCGTCTCCGGGTCACGGCTGATGTGCAGCGAGGGGTCTTCCTCGCCCAGGCGGGCGAGCGCGACGCCCATCTTGTCCAGGTCGCTCTGGGTCTTGGGATAGACAGCGGCGGTGTAGGCTGGCTGCGGGACGTGGATCGGGTCCAGCTTGGGGCAGTCCTTCGAGCCGAGCGTGTTGCCCGTGTGGGTCTTGCTAAGCTTGACCACCGCGCCGATATCGCCTGTGTGAAGCTCGGGAACGGGTTCCTGGGACTTGCCGCGCATCATCAGAATCTGGCCCAGCCGCTCGTCGGTCGCGGTGTCTGAATTGAAGACGTGCGCGTCGCTCTTGAACGTGCCGCTGTAGACGCGGAAGTAGCTGTAGGTGCCCTTCTGCGGGTCCACAATGGTCTTGAAGACGAAGGCGCAGGGCTGACCATCCGGATCAACGCCGGGGCGCTCGGCGGCTGAGGGCAGGTAGTCGGTGATGGCGTCGAGCAGGTTCTGGACGCCGATGTTCTTCGCCGCCGATCCGGCCAGGACGGGGACCAGTGAGCCAGAGGCGCTGGCGGCCCGCACCGCGCGGCGCAGCTCGTCGCCGCTGATCTCTTCGCCCTCCAGATACTTGTTCATCAGGTCGTCATCGGACTCGACGGCGACCTCGACCAGCTTGTCGCGGTACTGCCCGATGGCGTCGCGCATCTCCGCTGGGACCTCGCGCTCGGTCATCTTGTCGGCGGCGTAGCTATACGCCTTGCCAGAGACGAGGTCCACCACGCCAGAGAATCCAGCGGCCTGCCCGATCGGGATGGTCAGTGGGGCGAGCTTATTCCCGAAGCGCGCGCGCAGGGAGTCGAGCGCGCGGTCGTAGGTCGTGTTCTCGCGATCGAGCTTGTTGACGAAGACCAGCCGCGGCAGGTCGTGCTCGTCGGCGTAGCCCCAGACCAGCTCCGCGCCGACCTCAACACCCTTTTCAGCGGAGACCACGAGCAGGGCGGCGTCGGCCACGCGCAGCCCGGCCATGACCTCGCCGACAAGATCGGCGTAGCCGGGGGTATCGAGGAAATTGATCTTGGCGTTGCGCCACTCCAGCGGGAGCGGGGTGAGATTGATGGATATGCGGCGCTTTTGCTCGTCGGGATCGTAGTCGGAGACCGACGAGCCTTCGTCTACTTTACCCTGGCGGGCGCCGGCGCCCGCATCGTAGAGCGCCGCGTCTACGAGCGACGTCTTTCCGGCCCCGCCATGTGCGATGACGGCGACATTCCGGATGCTGTCAGCATTGAAGACTCTCATACCAGGCGACTCTCTTCCCGCCGCGAGGAATTCGCGGCCCTTGGCGCGTGGCGTCGTCGCCATGCGCATAAGCTGCCGGCCAGGGGGACCGGCTCACGCTCGCTTACCTGGTAGCCCACAAGAATCAGCGTGGGTCTCGGGCGCTAGATGTGGTGGGGGTGATGGCAGGTCACGAGAGGAGTGGCGCCGCGTTCCATGCATGGCGGGCGGCGTCGCGGGTTCGCGCCACGCATCGCCTCCTTCCCAGGGGAAATCCGGCACAGCTCACAAGGCGGCGCGCTCATCAGGCGCGATGAATGCGCCAGGGGCGCCGACTCTTGTGTGCTGTGTAGGATACACGACGCGCCGCGAAAGTGAAAGGCGCCCTTCCTGCGTGCTCACGTCAATGAACGCGCGAGCGCGCAGAAGGGGCGTCGGGCGGTGGGTCACCGTTGAGTCCACGCGCGACGCCGCCGCATGAAGCCGCCGCTGGATAGAGGTGTGAGCGCGCCAGGTCTCGCCCCAAACCACGTGTGTAGGCGCACCTCTCCCAGTAGAGCGCGACGCCTGGCGCGAATTACTCGCGTTGGAGGGCAGGCTATGGCGCCATGGGCTTGCGTGCGGTCAACAGGAATGTGAGATCGGGCAGGAAGGGCTGACATTCCACTTCCTCGAAGCCAGCCGCCCGCATGGCGGCGCTCAGCTCGTCGGTGGTGTAGGGAGTCGTCTGGGCGGAGACGGTCAGCTGCCCAAACAGGAAGAGCGCCGCGTTCCGCGGGCCATTGCGGCCCGTCTCCAGCGCGAAATCATGGATCACCAGGCGCCCGCCGTGGGGCAGGTATGCGAAGCAGCGCGCCAGTAGCGCATGCAGGGTGGCGGGCGTGTAACAGCTCACGATATAGGACAGCAGGATCAGGTCCGCGCCGCCCGGCCATGCGTCTTCGCGCAGGTCGCCGCTGGCGCAAGCGATGCGCCGTTCCAGCCTGGCCTCCTCGATGATGCGCTCTGTTACGCGTGTGACCTGCGGCAGATCGTAGACCACCGCTGATAATCCAGGATAGCGCCTGGCCGCTTCGATGGCGAACGCTCCCGACCCGCCACCGAGGTCCAGCAGGCATGTGGAGCCGGAGAGATCGAGCGAGCGCGCCAGCAGGGCCGCTGGCGCCAGCGAGCCCGCATGCTGCCCGCGAATGAAGTCTTCGCTCGCCTCCCGCGCGTCCAGCGCATCAGCGTACGCCAGCCCTTCTACCGGCTCGCCGCGCAGCAGCCCGCGGACCAGCCGCATGCGATCATAGAGCACACTGTCTATCTGGCGCAGGTAGTAGTCGCCGACGTAGCTGCGGGAGGAGCGCACGAGAAAGCGCTGAGACGCGGCGCTAATGCCATAGCGCTCCCCATCCCAGCTGATGAGGTCGAGCGTCAAGCAGGTGGAGAGCAGCGCTCGCAGCGGCCCCACTGGCGCC
>DASTKI010000202.1:0-4573 GCA_035716045.1 Ktedonobacterales bacterium | reverse complement strand
TGAAGGCCAGATGAGATCCGTGCCGCTTCAGTCTTTCGTAGCGAACAGGAAGGTCGCGCCGGGGCCGCGGAAAAGCGCAAGATGCTCCTCCGGCACGCCCGCCTCGCGCGCGTAGCGCTCCAGATCGCGGCGCTCGACGCGCGCGGTCGTGAAGCCTGCGGCAACGCCCAGCGCCCGCAGCTCGTCCTCGTCATAGAAATGTATGCGCGACGCGGCTGGCTCAGGCGCGGCAGGGGTTCCGCGCAGCTCCGGATCGCTGCCCAACACAATGAGATGACCGCCATCAATCAGGACGCGCCGAATCTCACGCAGGGCGGCGACGGGATCGGGCAGATGGCCGAGGACGCCAGTCATCACAGCGTGAGTGAAGGTCGCGTCAGGGAAGGACAGCTGTTCAGCGCTGGCCTGCTGGATGGTTAGGCGACCCTCTTCGATGGTGTCACGGTTTTGCTCGCTGGCAAGCCGGACCATGTCGAGGCTGTGGTCAATCGCCGCCGCGCGACAGCCACTCTTCAGGGCCTCGTTCAGCAGCGCGCCGCCACCACAACCCACCTCGACGAGATAGTCAGCGGGGCTCAGCGCTAGCTCCGCGAGAATGACGCGGAAGTTGGGCCAGTGATAGAGCGGATCGCGGTAGATGGCGCGAGCCTGGGCGCCGATCGGGCGGCGGCCACTGCGGTCGGTCAGCCAATCGCCGAGGGCTCTGGGCGCGGTGGCGCGCAGCAGCGGCGCGGCGACTTCACCAGCGAACCAGCCCGCAAGCTCAGTGGGCTCTCCAAGCAGCGCGCCCCAGCCGCGATGCGCCAGCGTGACTTGCGCGCCAGCGCCCCTTGGCTCGACCCGCAGCTCGACCTCCGTCAGCTCCTCTGGCAGCCAGCTGGCCTGGCGCCACTGGAGCCGCGCGCGCTCGCCCGGCGCCCACTCCGTGACGTGGCCTACCTCGAAGTCGCCTTGCGTGATGCGCCCATCCGGGCCTGGCTCGAAGCGCATCCCCGCGCAGTCAAGCGCGATGACAAGCTCCTCGACAAGTGTCTCAAACGCCGCCGCTGGGGCGAGCGCGCTCTCCATGCTGACTGATACGGTCGTTGTGGCGCCGGACATCAGGGCTCCGCCTCCATTTGCTCCATTGCCCGCTTTTGCGGAACACAGCGCACGATAATACAGGCTGTTCTCTGGGAGGATCAGGGAAACGGAAGTGGCGAGCGGTAGACGCGCCCCCGCGCCTCATTCCGGCTTGAGCTGGGCAGTCGTGGCCCTGAAGGGCCGGGGCACGGGGCGACAGCGGGGCTAAAGCCCGCCGCGGACACCTACAACCCACGCGAGATTGGCATCTCTCCGCGCCAGCCATGAGCGGTGAGACGCCAGAGGATCCTAGAGCGGCGCCGTACGGCCGACGCCCTCCTGCCTCGCGCGGTGGTACACCAGGCTGGCCGCCGCCATGTCCTCGCTGGCGTGCCCCATCGCCTTGTAGACAGTGACCTCGTCCTCGGACCCCCGCCCCTGCGCACGGCCTAGCAGGACCTCGCCAAGCTCCACGCCGAGGCTTGGGTCCAGCCCGCTCAGCTCCGCGCAGCCGACAGGTGGAGGCTGGAAAGCCAGTCGGGTCTCCACGAAGACGCGACCCCACTCGACCACGCTGGGATCAAGCTCGCCGCCTGGAGGCGCATAGCCGACCGAGCTGAGATGCGCCCCGGGCGCGAGCCAGTCGGCGCTCATCACCGGCTCACCGGCGCTGGTGCACAGGCACACGACATCGGCCCCACGCACGGCCTCTTCCGCGCTCTCAACCACCCGCGCCCGGTGGTCTGTGGTCGCCAACTCCTCGGCGTGGGCTCGCTGGCGCGAGTAGATGCGGATCTCGGAGAACGGGCGGACGTGGGGCAGCATCGTCAGGTGCGCCTGCCCCTGCGTCCCGGCGCCGATGATCGCCAGCGTGCGGGCATCCTCGCGCGCCAGTAACCGTGCCGAGAGGGCGGCCGCCCCGGCCGTCCGCAGCGCGGTGATCGTGGTCCCATCCATGAGCGCGATGGGGCTGCCATTCTCAGGGTCGAACAGGCAGATGAGCGCCTGGTGTGTCGGAATGCCGAGCCGCGTGTTGTCATGGAAGACGGAGACCATCTTGACGGTCACTTCGCGGCCCTGCTGATAGGCCGGCATGGCGAGCAGAAATCCCGTGTTGGGGACGGTGACCCCAATGCGGTTCGGGGCGTCTACGAGTCCCTCGCTCTGCGCGCGGAAGCCTTCGGCCAGCGCGCCCAGGAGCGCGTCGGGGTCGAGCAATCGCCGGACTTCTTGCGCATTCAGCATGAGGATGTCCATGAACTCCTCCTTAAATAACCGGTGGGCGGTGCGTGAGAGGTTAGATCGCTTGCTGTGCCTGGCTACCCAGATGGCGCATGCGGCCCAGCGGCGCATGCCATGCTGGGAATGAGCGCTTTCCAGCCGCGCCCGCAATCCTGCGATGTCCTTGCCGCGATGGACAACGCCCAGATACCCATATCGGGGGAAACAGATGTCCTCGCAGTCGTCTTGCGTCAAGTGTACGCAATGTGACTGCCAGGGCTTGTGAATTGTCCCAGTAGTTCAAGCTGCCGCCCGCATCTTAGCCCGCGAGGGCGGGCTTCGCGGCCGCCAGGCCCTTAGCCGCGGGTTCACCCGCCCGCGCCCTGAGCCTTCCGCTCTCAGGGGAACGGGGACTCCGCGGGCGAGCGGGGCAGGGCCGAAGGCCGGATGGGGCCTCGCTCCTCTCACACGTACTGCTTCAGCCAGCGGACGATGCGCTCCTGGTAGTCTTTGAGGTGGTCGCGCTCGACGAAGCCATGGCCCTCGCGGGGATAGATGGCCAGCTCGACGGGGACGCCGCGCTCGCGCAGGGCGTAGTAGAAGGCCCAGGCCTGGTTGACGGGGACGCAGGGGTCTTTCTCGCCGTGGATGATGAGCGTCGGCGTGGTCACTTTCTTGACGAAGGTGATCGCCGAACGCGCGCGGTAGGCGTCGGGATTCTCGTTGGGGTCGGCGCCGATGAATCGCATGTCCCAGTCCTGGATGTTGGTCTGGGCGTGGAAGCTGTGGAAGTCGCTGACGCCCGCGCCCATCATCGCCGCCTTGAAGCGCGTGGTCTGGGTGACGGCCCAGGCGGTCATGAAGCCGCCGTAGCTCCAGCCGATGATCGCCAGCCGGTGGGGATCGGCCAGCCCCTCGGCGATGGCGTAGTCCACGCCGGCCATCAGGTCTTCGAAGTCCTTGCCGCCCATATCGCCCACGACAGCGTTGGCGAAGGCGACACCACGCCCCATGCTGCCGCGCGGATTGGGCCGCAGCACCGCGAAGCCCGCCGAGGCCAGCACCTGGGTCTGCCAGCCGCCCCAGTCGTCGCGGTGCGCGGAGGTCGGGCCGCCGTGCACCACAAGGACCATCGGCGGCGCGCCGGAGCCCTCATGCTGGAGCGGCGGCGTATAGAGCGCCTGGATCTCCCAGCCGTCGGCGCCGGAGTAGGCCAGGCGGCGGGAGGGTACGCGCGCGTGCGTCTCCTCCGCGAGCGGGTTGAGTCGCGTCAGCCGCGTCCACTCGACGCCGCCGGGCGCGTTCTCCGGGCCGGTGAGGACGCCGCGATAGATCTCGGCGGGATGGCGCGCGTCGGAGAAGATCGTGGCGAAGGTCCGCCCGTCGTGGGTGGCGCTCAGGCGCGGCCAGTGGGCCTCACCAATCACGATGTCGCTCGCCAGCGCCATCATCTCGCCCGAGGCTTCATCCATCACGCCGATCTGGCCTACCAAGCCATCCCAGGCGCAATAGAGCAGGCGGGCGCCATCGGGCAGCCACTGGAGCCAGCTGGGGCTGAAGCCCGCGCCGGGCGTCAGGTTGCGCGCCGCGCCGCCCTCCGCCGGGACGACGAAGACATCGCCGCCCACCAGCCCGTGGTCGCTCCACTCGCCGGAGACATACGCCACGCGCGCGCCGTCAGGTGACCATGCCAGCGCGCTCGCCTGCCCGTCGGGGCGAGCGAGCGCGCGCACGGAGCCGCCGCCCGCCTCTACGATCCCCACTTGCCCGCGATACCAGTCCGTCTCATCCGGCCCCTCGCCGAAGTAGAGCGCGAGGCGCGCGCTGTCGGGCGACCAGGCGAAGTCCCAGACGGTCACGCCAGCGGGCGTCACGGGCTCCGGCTGGCCGCCCGCGATGCGGACCGTCCACAGCCGCGCGTGGCGGCCTGGCGTGACGACGATGGGGTCCTTGGGTGGCTCGGGGCCATCCAGCGAGGTGAAGGCGATCTTCTCGCTATCGGGCGACCAGGCGATATCGCCAACGCCGTTGGGCATGGCGCAGACGCGCCGCGCCGCGCCGCCACCCGCCTCGACGATGTAGACCTGTGGCTTGTCGAAGCTGCCCTCGACCTGACGCTCGGAGATGAAGGCCAGCCACTTGCCATCGGGCGACCAGGCGGCGGCGTACTCGCTCTTCTCACCCTTCTCGCCGGTGGTGAAGGGGCGCGTGCCGCCTTCGCCATCCACCACCCAGACGCTGGAGCGTCGCCGCTGCTGGCCCGGGACCCATTCCGAGAGGGTGAACGCCA
>DASTKI010000201.1:0-62306 GCA_035716045.1 Ktedonobacterales bacterium | reverse complement strand
CCCAGGTAGCCCGCGCCCTGGACGCCGGGCTGGAACACGACCGTCGCGCCGGCCCTGGGAATCAAGCTGGTAGGCAATCCCTTTGCCTGCGCGTTGGCGAGCCAGTCCTCCGCGTCGCCCATGTGGTCAACGTTATCGCGGGCCAGCGCCGCGGCGCCCCAGGTGCATTGTCCCCACGGGTAACTGTTCGGAGAGTGGTGCGGCTTGGCATTCACCTCATATCTGGGGAGGGCGCCGGTAGCTGTGTCGGGGGCTGTGTGGGATGCGGGGGCTGTGTGGGATGCGGGTGTTGGGGAATATGTTGGCGGCTGTGTCGGTGGAGGTGTCAGTGGAGGTGTTGGTGGAGGCGTCAGTGGATGAGATGGTGGATGTGTGGGGCGTCGGGTCTGGGAGATCGGCGGCGGCGACTTATCGGGGGATGAGGCGGCATGCGCCGGGGCAATAGTCAGGCTCACCACCAACAACGTCGCGGCGGCGGCGGGAATAGCATACCTCACGCGGTCTCCTAGCGTGGGGGCCAGGAGCTACACGACGCCAAGCAATGGCGCCAAACCGCTCGGACGCAGCGCATCCGGCTCCTCGCCCAGGTCGCCTGTGTCCGTCTCGACCTTCCTGGTCGTGGATCACAAGGCGTGAACACTCGTCGCGGTCGAGTCGGCTGAACCGACACGGGATGCGTAGCCGTGTGAACGGGGGGGCAACGTGCTGGCGGACCCGCGGCGATGGCCAATTTCACTGCTGAGAAAGCTGACTCCGATTCCGACGCGGTCTCCCAGCAACCCGCAGGCCAATAAACAATCCCCTGGCGCCCTTCGGCGGCGATCAGCGCTGCGTATATCGTCTTTGTCGCGCGTCCCGATGCCGGCGAGGGCGCACAGATCCATCACGAGATCAGGGCAGGGCGCAAATCCCCCAGATTGTTTGCAGTACCTTCAGCGATGGCGGATGGGACTGCAGAGTATCATGGCTGAGATTCGCGCCCCGCTATCGTGGCGACGCGCGCCCGGTTACGAGGATGCTCATGCGCCGCGTTCGCCTGCTCACGTTATCCTTCGTCCTGACGCTGCTCACGGCCTGCGCTCCCACCCTCTCATCTCCCATCGCGGGCTCTAGACATCCGATGTCCGGCGGCGCTTCAGGCGTATCCAGCGCTACGGCCACGCCCGCGGCGCCCGCCATGGCCACACCAGCGTCCGCGATCGGCGGGACGACACAGCGCGTGTGGGAGACGTTCTACGCCGCCTTCGATAACGATCCCGCTGGCTCGCTCGCCATCGCCTATCCAGCGCCAGAGGGGAAGCACGAGCGCGCGGGTGGCGTCGGCTCGTACGCCGATCCCCTCACCCTCGCAGCGGATGCGCGCTGGTTGCCAGCCGGGACGCGCGTCTATGCGCCGCGCTGGCATAAATACTTCATCATGGAGGACCAGTGCGTTGAGTGCGAGGCTGACTGGTCCGACAAGCGCTTCCACCACGTTGACCTGTTCATGCCGCCGTCCATGAAGGCTGGTGTGCTGGGCTGTGAGGACGCCGCCACGAAGGAACAGGCGGAGAACGACATCATCGTGCTCGCCCCGGCCCCCAACCTGCCGGTAGACTCCACGCCGCTCTACACCGATACGGGTGGCTGCGTGGAGGCCGCCCACCAGTATTGATGCCTTAGGAGCCGCCCGCGCTCAGTCCTCCGGACTACCCAGGAGGTGGCGAGTGGTGGCCGCGAATGTGTCCAGGTCGAAGGGCTTCTGCAGGAACACGCTCCTGGGGTCGAGCAGATTGCGCCGCTTCAGGTCTACCTCCTGAAAGCCGCTGATGACGAGCATCTTCACATCCGCCTGCTGGCCGAGCACATGCTCCTGGAAGGACCTCCCCTGCATCTTGGGCATCATGATGTCGGCGATGACCAGCGCGATAGACGCGCCATGCTCGTCAAACAGCCGCGTTCCGGCTTCGCCATCCTCGGCCACGAGCACCGTGTAACCGTACTCCTCGAGGACATCCACCAGCACCGCCTGGATGTCCGAATCATCCTCCACCAGCAGGACGGTCTCGGACCCTCCCTGAATCGGGGATGGCTCAAGCTCGCGCGCCGAAAGCTCAGCCGCCCGCGCATCCGCTGGCGCGACGACGGGGAAGTAGAGCGAGAAGGTGGTCCCCTGGCCCGGCTGGCTCTGTACGCGAATCGCGCCACGGTGTTCTTTGACGATGCCATAGGCGACTGCCAGCCCGAGCCCCGTTCCCTTGCCTACGTCCTTCGTGGTGAAGAAGGGCTCAAAGAGCCGGGCCTGGGTCTGCTCATCCATGCCGATGCCGGTATCCCGCACGCGCACGAGCGCGTAGGCGCCAGGCAGCAGATAGGGCGGTCCATGGCGCTGGCCCGCGCCGATCTCGACCCGCCGCGTGCTGATCTCCAGGCTGCCTCCATTCGGCATCGCGTCGCGCGCGTTCACGCACAGGTTCATCAACACCTGCTCCAGTTGCGTCGGATCGGCGTAGATCGCCTGCACGTCTGGATCCGCGTGAAAGGAGAGCTCGATGCTGGACCCCATGAGGGTCTTGAACAAATCAAGCAGCGAGGCGATGTGCTCGTTCAACATGATGCGCCGCGGCTCCAGCGCCGTTCCGCGGGCGAAAGCCAGCAGCTGGCGCGTCACATGCGCCCCGCGCGCGGCGCGGGTATGGATATGGCGAAAGTATTCCTCGAACGGGGACCCAGCTGGTGGGGTGTGCGTCAATCCTCGCTCGGCGTATCCCATGATTCCAGCCAGCACGTTGTTGAAATCATGGGCGATCCCGCTCACCAGCAGCCCCAGGCTCTCCAGCTTCTGGACCTGCTGCAGTTGGGACTGCAACGCGCGATGCTCGGCCTGAATCCGCGCCCGCTCGAAGCACTCGGTGATGGCGATGGGCAACCGAGGGAGGTGGGACTTGAGGACGTAATCGTTGAGCCCTTTCTTCATCGCCTCGGCGGCGATTTCTTCGCTGCCAGTATCGGTCACCATGATCACGGGCAAATCGTCTGAGCGCGCGCGAATCGCTCGAAGGATCTCCAGCCCGTTGGTCCACTTCAGATAGTAATCAGTACAGACGAGCGCATAGTCGAGGTCGCTCAGCGCCTCATCAAACGCTTGCTCATGAAGGACCTCAACGAATGTTGCATCGGGAAAGCTGCGCTGGATCGTGCGCTTGACCAGCTCCCGATCATAGGGACTGTCATCAATGATCAGGATTCGCATCGCCTGCCACTCCTCGATCTGCTTCCGACGCTACACCCATTTCCAGCCAGAAGACGCTACCCCGCCCGGGAGACGAGGTGACGCCGCTACGCCCTCCCATGAGCTCCATCGCTTTGCGCACGGTAGCCAGTCCCAGCCCGACGCCCTCATACACCTCGCCGCCGTGCAGTTGGGAGAACGGCCTGAAGAGCCGCTCCTGGTTCTCTAGCGCGATCCCGATGCCATTGTCTTCGATTTCCAGGCGGCAAATCTGATGAGCGACGTTGGCGCGAATCGTCACGCACGGCTGCTTTCCTGGCTCGACGAACTTCAGCGCGTTCGAGAGCAGGTTGGTCACAGCCGAGGTGAGCAATGCAGCGTTGCCCTGTGCCTGGGGAAGGGGGCCGTTGATCACCACGCGCGCCTGGCGCTGCTCGATCTCCCGCTCCATCTGCGCGACACAGCGGCGCACGAGCAGATCGAGCGAAATCGGCTGCAGTTGCCGGTTCCCGTATTCTATCCGCGCAAACTCGACCAGCCCGTTGATTGTGTCCTGCATATGGCGGACGACCGCCTGAATCTGGCCCAGATCATGGCGGCCTTGCGGGCTGAGCCGCTCGGCTTCTTCTGCTTGCAGCAGCTGGACGAAACCCTGGACAGCGCGCAACGGCGCGCGCACGTCATGCGACATGGCATGAAAGAACGATTCGAGCTCCTCGTTGCGCATCCTCAGGTCCATCGAGAGCCGCCGGGACCGCAGCAGGACTTCGATTCTGGCCTGTAGCTCCAGCTTCTCGATGGGCATGCGAATGATGTCATCCACCGTCCGCCACAGATGCCGGGTGATGAGCTCCGTCTCGCGGCGCGTGGTCATCAGCACGAACGGCAGAAAGACTGACCCTTCCTCTACCTTGCGCGCCTGCACGGCGGCCCCCAGACGCTCCAGCGTCGGGCCATCAATCAGGCAGACGTCAAACGGCGCCTGAAACCATGCGTCCTCGGCTGGATGCATGATGTTGTAGCGCTGCCCCAGCCAGTCGGTGAGCAAATCGCGATTGCGTGTGTTATCCAGCAGTAGCAGGAGGCGGTTCATGCTGGCCTACTCGGTCAGGATGCTCTTGATGACCCCGATCAGCTCCTTGATCACCAACGGCTTGACCACGACGCTTCTGGCGCCATGCGCCAGGCCAGCCTGCTGAATGGCCGAGCTCTGCTGTGGGGAGACGACGAGAAACGGGATCTTCGCGGCTCGCAGCTCCTCGCAGCGTACCCAGATCTGGGTATCAAATCCAGCGATGTCAACCAGCGCGCCATGAATCGGCGCCCGCTGGCGCAGGGCCTCATCGAATTCGTCGTAGCTGGCTGCGCCGATGGTGGAGAATCCCTCTTTCCCGAGATACTCCGCCAGCAGCAGGAGGTTGCGCGGGAGGTGGTTGACCAGGAGTATGGTGTACGTCGCCGGCTGCATGCCTAGTCCTCCCGTATTGGCTTGTCCAGCGTGGTAATTCTTCCCGCGAGGATACCTTGCAGGTTCGTTAAGGGCCTGCCGACCTTGATCCCGTAGCGCGTCGTCTCGATTTCGCGCAGCGTGCGCTCGAAGCTGGACAGGCGCTTCTTCAGCACGCCGATGACCTTATGAATCTCACCGCTCAATTCCAGGTAACGCAGGAAGACGATATTGTCCGCCAGGTAGCTGGCGCCAATATCGCTGACCTGGAACTCGCCAGCGATCGAGGTCACTTCGTTGATCAACAGGACCGCCAAGCCCATGTTCTGCATGTATTTGGAGAGCGCATGCAGGTGGGTCACTGGCTCTTCTCCCCGAAGCGAGACGCGATACCCGGCCACGCTGTCAATCATGACGATGCTGGCGCTCTGCTCTTCGACCTCTTTGCGCACGATGTGGGCGAACTCATCAGGAGTGAAGTGCAGCGGCTCGACCGGCACGACCGAAAGCGTCCCGCGCTCGATCATCGAGCGTACCGGGATATTGAGCGATTCACAGCGGCGCAGCAGCGTCTCCTGCGGCTCCTCGAACGTGTAGACGACCGATCGCTCCCCGCGCCCCGCCGCTTCTTTCATGAACTGGAGCCCCAGCGTGGTCTTGCCCACGCCGGTCGGCCCGGAGATCATGCTGATCGTGCCGCGCTCCAACCCGCCATGCAGCAGCTCATCAATCTCCGGCACCCCCGACGAGAGGATTTCCTGCCTGAACTGTCGCGCGTGCTGGTCAGGGAGCAGGCGCGGAAACACCTCCATGCCGCGCTCGGTCAGGCGCATGGAATGCGCGCCACTGCGGAAATCCGATCCGCGCAGCTTGCTAATGCTCAGGGTGCGGTTGCCACCGGACGACTGGAGGTTGATCACGCCATCGGCCATGAACTGCAGGTCGTCATCAGGCGCGCTGGAGCTGCCTTCCGACGTAAAGCAGATCGTGGCGCCCTGCTCGACGAGAAAGCGGAGCAAGGAGAGAACCTGCTTGCGGAACTGGAACGCGTCAGTAGACAGATAGCGGAACTGGGTCATGGCGTCAACGAAGACCCGCTGCGGGCGTATCCGCTCAATCTGCTCCAGGATCTGCTGTGTCACCGGCTCGCGCTCGACCTCCGCGGGCGAGAAAATGTCGTAGGTCTGGATCTCCGTGAAAAACGCGGCGTTGGGCGAGAGATCGAGGAAATGCACATGCGTCAGATCGAAGCCCAGCGTCTTAGCGTTGGCGCGTAGCTCGCCCTCAGGCTCGCCCAGGGTAATGAACAGGCTCTGCTCTCCCCGCGCCGTTCCATCCGTCAGGAAGTGCAGGCCCAGCGTCGTCTTGCCCGACCCTGGCCCCCCGCGCACGAGATAGGCGCGCTGAGGAATGAGCCCGCCGTCAATGACCTCATCGAGACCAGGAGTCCCCGTCGAGACACGCAGCTGCGAACGGTCTTCCGCGCCGTTGAGGGCCTGCCTCAGCCCTGCTTGCGCCGGGCTTGCGCCAGTGGAGGCGAGCGCGCGCTTCTTCGTGCTGGTCGCCATGTTCTTCTCACCCATCGAAATTCACGCTTCCTAGTCCGTGATCGAGGACGGAGGTCATGCTCAGGAGTAGCGCAGCGGGGCCCCCGGTTGCGCTACTCGCAGTTCCAGGCGAGCGGGCGAGAACCAACCGTGGGCCTATTTGTGGAGAGAACCAGGGGTTGAGTACTCTCCTCATCGGCCAGTATACCCCACGGACAGTTATGTATATAGGTCACAACCTAATCACCTGTAATGGAAGCAAGCGCTAGAACCGAGCTTTTAGAAATGGAGAGGACAAGATGAGGCTCGTGAGCTGATCCTCCTGAGCGCGAGAGCGCCAGATGGGAAGAGCTTCGAGCCGTCCAGTGTCAGGTTCGCCATGTTGTTTGGGCGCTATTCTGTCCTCGGCTCGCGTCTCCTTTCGCGCTATCAGCTCTGCTCCAGCGCGTTCGCAACCGCCAACGCGGCGATCGCCAGCGCCAGACGAAGCAGCATTTGCCATTGCTCCCGTATCACGTTGACGAGCGCTTCGACTATCGCCTTGAGCACGTCTACCACAGCGCGCAGGGCCGCGCGGAAGTCCCCATGAAACGACCCCTGAATCGCCGCCTGACCGCTGCTCTGCACGGCGGTCCGCACGCCCTGGGCGAATATCGCGTCGAGCGACCCATGTAAGATGGTCTGAAGCGCGTATTCCGTCTTGGCCTGCATCTCCTGATTGTTGACGCCGCCCGGCGCCGCCTCGAACGCCTTCTGCGTCAGGCTGTGAATGCCCTGCTCCGCGCGCTGCTGGATGACGCCGCGCGTGGATTCGCTCAAGAGCATCGTCAGTCCCGCGACCAGCATGGCCTCGAGCCATACCTTGCCGTCGCGCTCGACCGTCTTCAGCACCGGTCGGAGCGCCTCGGTGACTGTGGACGGCGCCTGCTGCGCGGCCTGGGTGGCTCGCGCGGCCAGGCCGGATGGCTGCTGATCGCGCTCAGGCGTCGCTGGTTGCGCTGGCTGCGCCTCCTGGGTCGGAGACTGCGCGTCAGGCGCGCCCTGTCCAGCCTGCGGCATGGCTTCCGTCTGCTGTTGCAGCGTCTGCGTCACCTGCTGGCGGAAATCGTCAAGCACCGGCTGGATGGCTTGCGCAACCTGCTGCGCGAGTGTCTGGCTGAAGCCCGAATCGGGGCCCGGCGCCTGCCCCTGCTGTTGCGTCTCCGTCTGCGTCTCGGCATCTGGGGCCGCCTGCGTATCAGATGTCGTACTGACCACCTGTTCCGGTTGGGTCGCTTCTGGCGGCTGCTGCAGCGCGCCCTCCTGCTTGACTGCCACCTTGTTCTCCTTTATCCACGGGGGTCGGGCCGCCTGACGCGCGCCTGATACACCCGATGCGCGCAGATGCGCGCCGCGTATCCAGCTGCGACGCCCCGCTGTGATCGAGTCGCGTCCGGCTGGCTGGGGGGGCGCCGGCGGTCCGGTTCATGGCCTGAGGCGGCCCACCCATAGCGCGAGCGCGGCCCATGCTTCTGGCGCCGGCGCCTGGGCGTGCGCGAGATGCGCGGCGCTCCGGGCGTCGGCGGCTATCGGTGTTGTTCGGGACGATCAGGCGGTCGTCATGACGCCGCCTGCGTCTGCTGTTCTGGTTGATGGCCATCCTGCTTCGCGGAGTCGGAACCCGGGAGCAGTTGGGTGGCCAAACCCTTGAGCGAGTTCTGCGCCAGCTTCTTCAGCCCTCCGGCGATGCTGTCGCCGATGGCGGATACGCCCTTTCCTGTCGCGTGCCCCAGCGACTTCAGGCCCTCAAACAGCGCCAGCACGACCACGAGGAGCAGATTCAAGACGGCCTTGACCAGCTCAACCACCGTCTTGAGCAGGGCGCGAAGCGTCCTGGCCAGCCATTGCATGGTCGTCTTCAGCGCCTTGACGGTTCGCTGGATCGCTTCTTGGAGCCTCGTCTGCGGGGGATGCTCGCGCTCTTGCTTCGCATCCTGTACCGTTTGGTCGGTCTGTTGCCGCACGTCCTCGACTAGCGGCTCGACCGCGAGGCTCACCTGCCTGTGCAACTCCTCCTCGCTGAGCTGGAGGATGTAATCCATCTGCTGCTGCACAGCCGCTTCGACATTATCCCGCAGGTCGTCAAGGACCGGATCCATCGCATCGGTGATCTGCTGGCGCAGGATCGCCACCAGCGGCGTCTGATCGCCGGTCTGCCGCTCCTGGCCTTGCCCCTGCTGCGCTTCCGCCTGAGCCGTTTGCTGCCCGGCCTGTTGTTGGTCCTGCGCGCCGGATGGGCCGTCTTGCTGCTGCCCAGCGCGCGCCTGATCGAGCATCTGCTCCATATTCTGCCGCAGCGGCTTCAGCGCCTGATCCATCTGCTGGCGCATGATCTGCTCGATCTGCTGCTCTACCTGCGACATGACCGGTTGAAGAGCCTGCGTGAGATCCGCCTGGGAGACTTGCCCTGTTCCCTGGTTGTCGCTCGCAACCTGCTGTGTCGTCATAGTGACCCCGCTTTCTCAGAATGGTGAGGCTCCATGCCATCTTCGCGCCGGATTCGCGCCGGATTCGCGCCACATGCGGAAGAGGCCGCGACCGGCGGCGAGAGAGCGGCATGGCGCGCCTTTCGATAGGTCGTTGGCTCCGCATCCATGACCCCAGTCATGGTCCTGTGGGCCTTGGGGATGAGAACGAGTGTCTAGCGCCTGGTCGCTTCATGGCCTCAAGCCAGGGTTTGCGCAAGCCTCGTCCATACCTCCGCCAACTCGGCAGGGTAAGAGCAGGAATTGTGCCACCTCCCGATGAGTGACCAGGGGAGACGTCGTGTCCTCCGCTTCCATAGATCCGCGACGCTCGCGGGCGCCAGCGCTCGATCCTGCCACCCCCGGCCACGTCCACTGGCTCTGGCCGCTCGCGGAGGCTGGCCAGCGGCGGCTGTGGGCATAGAACTTGCGCCCCTACGCATGTGCGCCACACATGCGTGGCGCGGCGCCGAACGTGAGCAGAACGCGGTCTGGCAGACGCATCTGATTGCCTGGTTCCTGCTGGAGCTGGCCAGGTCGCCTCGCCGGGGAACCCACACGCGCGCAGGCGATGCCGGCGACAGGCGCTACGGTCGTTTTTTGTGGATCCCCAGAGGAGGAGCCAGTGACGAATCAACAACTCCCAGAGAGTGAGCAGAATATCCAGGGTATGCCGCCCGATCAGGCGCCGCAACAGCCCGCCGCGCCGCAACAGCCCGCCGCGCCGCAACAGCCCGCGCCGCCGCAGGCCGCCCCTGCCCCTGCGCCCGCTCCGGCCCCGCAGCCCACACCTCAGCAAGCGGCGCCGCCGCAGCCGGTCCAGCCGCAGCCCGTCCAGCAGCCGGTTCAGCAGCAAGCCGTGCCGCAGCAGCCTGCCCCTGCCGCCCCCGCGCCCGCTCCGGCCCCGCAGCCCGCACCTCAGCAAGCGGCGCCGCCGCAGCCGGTCCAGCCGCAGCCGGTCCAGCCGCAGCCGGTCCAGCAACAGGCTGCGCCACAGCCGGTCCCTCAGCAAGCCATGCCGCAGCAGCCAGTTGCGCCGTCTCAGCCGGTCCAACAGCAGCCAGCGCCGCAGCAGCAACAGGGAGGCGGGGGAGGCCTCCTCGGCGGCGTGACTGATGGCGTTGGCCAAACGGTCGGCGGCGTGGGTCAGGGGGCTGGTGAGGCGGTCGGCGGGCTTGGCCAGGGCGTCGGTCAGGCTGTGGGCGGCCTCGGTCAGGGGCTTGGCGAGGGGCTTGGCGAGACCCTTGGAAGCGTTGGCGGCGTTCTCGGTGGCGTCCTTGGCGGCGGACAGCAGTCGCAAGGCGCGCCGCCCGCCCAGCCCCAGCAACCCGCGCCACAACAGGCCGCGCCGCCGCAGCAGCCGGTTGCGCCGCCACAACAGGCCGCGCCGCCCGCGCCGCCACAGCAACCCGTGCCGCCACAGCAACCCGTTCAGCAGGCCGCGCCGCCCGCGCCGCCACAGCAACCCGTGCCGCCACAACTGCCCGCTCAGGGCGCTCCCCCTGCGCAACCGGCTCAGGGCGGCCAGCAAGGCAACCCCAATCAGGGCTCGTGATGCGGGAACGGGCGCGCATGCTCAGGGGCGTGGCGACCCGCGCCCGCTCGTACGGACTCGCCGCGCCCGTCGCCTGGTCTCCTATGCGAGCGGAGCAGCGGAATAGGCGCCACTTCTCTCCGGCGATCAAGAAGGCGTGGAAGGGACGACCATACCCGCTGGCGGAGACATAGGGGGCGATGAGGATTCGAGAGGAGGAAGAGGCCAGACGCCGCGCAGGCCATGATCGTAATGGGGCCACAACGCGGCGCGGCCTGATATGCGCCATGTCTGATAGGGATTACTACGCGATTCTGGGCGTTGACCACTCCAGTTCACAGGAGGAGCTTGCGCAGGCGTTTCGCCGTCTGGCGCGCCAACACCATCCCGATATGCATCCCGACGATGCGGAGGCGGATGCGCGCTTCAAGCAGATCAACGAAGCGTACCAGACGCTCTCGGACCCGGAGCGGCGCGCCCACTATGATATGGAGCTCGCCAGCTCGCAAACCGGCTGGGCGCCAGCTGCCGCGTCATCCGCCTCAGACGAGCCGGTGATCGTTCACCAGGCATCTGTCGTCATACGCAGCGACGAGGTCGAAGGCGCTCTTAGAGATCTGTCCGATGCGCTTGGGAGCAGCGCCAGTATCCTGGCGGACGAGTTGCGCGGGGCGCTGCGCGATTTCGCCGCGCAGCTCGACCAGCTAACGCGCAACTCCTACACCAGCCAGGGCGCCTGGCCTCGCCGCCCGGGTTTCCCGCCTCCGCAGCGACGGCCCAGCCCTCCACCTCGTGGCATGCCGCCACACGGCGGAAAGCCACCGAGTGACCCTCCGCGAGGAAGGCCGCCCAAGCGGTAATAGGCGTCCGCTTATGGTGAGGTTGGACCTCGTTTACTGGCTACTGGCGCTAGCCCTGAGCGCCATCCTGGGCGCCGGGAGCCCCGGAGCGCGCATCGGCTGGCTCGGCTGGCTCGGCTTGCTCGACTGGCTGGCCTCCATCGCCCGCCGCCGCGCCCTGGGGCGCCGGCAGCGCCCGCAGACGGTCCTCCAGGCGGTCGAGCCGCGATTTGAGGTGCTCGTTCTGTATCTCCATCTGCTTGGCGCGCGATGAGAGCGCGGGATCCGACCGCCACCAGTCAATACCAATCTCTTGCGCCTTATCAATCGAGGCCACCACAAGGCGGATCTTGATGCTCAGAAGCTCTACCTGGCCCAGAGAAACCGTGATATCGCCAGCGATGACTATTCCCTTATCGAGCACGCGCTCAAGCAAATCAGCCAGATTCGTTGTTCCCGTTCCGGCTGGGGCCGCCCGATTCCCCCCGCTGGCGCGCGACGGGGGCATGGGTTGTCCAGCATATCCAGATCCAGAGCTCATCATGATTCCCTTTCCATAAGCATGGTTCCGGTTCGCGGGCCGGTCCATCCCCAGAACCAGCGAACGCCCGGCTTCGATGAGGGCTTCGATAAGGGCGCCAGCCGCGCCATGCGTCGCCCATGGACTACACGCGGACTACATCAGGTCTCCGAGCGGCCCCAGGTTCAGATTGAGATCCTCATCTTGGAGGCCGAACGTCGCTTTCAGCTCGGCCATCTTCGCTTCGAGCTTCAGGAACGTCTCACCCAGGCGCTCGACCTCCTCATCCGTCAGCGAGCCCGCTTCCATCCTGCGAATCGCCTGCTTCTCGAGCAGCCTGCGGATGAGCTCGATCAGCGTCAGCACCAGCTTGGCCAGACCCTGCTCCACATTTTGCTGATCGGCGTTGATGCGGCGCGGCAGCCCAGCCTCGACCTGGGTCAGCTCGTCGGCGAAGTCTTGCAGCGCGTCGAGATCGCCGTGCAGGCGGTCATCGGATTCTGCGGGCATCCCCGTCCCTAAACCGCTCACTGAAATTGCTCCAGTTTCTGATAGACATCCAGCGCGGTATGGGGCATGCCTTGTTGCTCGAGGTACTGCGCCAGGTCCACCAGCGCGTTGGCGGCCGCCCTCGATGCCTGGGTGTCGGGATATTCCTCCAGGAGCCGCATATACATATCTATCGCCTCGTGGACATGGCCCTGGTCCCGCATATTGCCCGCCATGCGCAACATCGTCTCCTGAGCGCGCAGGCTGGGGTCTTGCTGAGCCATCCGGTTGATCTCCTGCCCTGGCTGATTGTCCATGGATATCCCCCTTCTCTCCTCGAGCCGCCGTCGCTTTCCGGCAGCAGCGTCTATCAGCGCGTCTCACACGCCCGATGCGCCGAGCGCGCCGCTCGCGCGCCCGGACTCACTCGCTCCCATCTGCCCTGGGCTCCGCGTCTCATGCTCGCGCCGCGCGAGCGGCGTAACGAAGCTATATGGCGGCCATGGTCCGCTCAGCAGAAAGCGCGCCTCGTGATGGAGCCGCCGCAACTCGTCGAATGCCCGCTCGAATGCCTCTATCCGCTCGCGCTCCAGCAGATACTGGTCGCGCAAGGCCAGGCGGTTCGATGGACTTAGGAGTCGCCGCGCCTCGATGGCGAGCGGACGCAGCGCGATATCAACCTCCCGCGCGAGCGCCTGCGCTCGCTCGCGCGTGGCCTCCGCCTTCCAGTACTCCACCTGGCGGGCGCGCAGATACGCCGCGCCAGGGCTGTCCGCGCCGCGCCGCTCGCCTGAATCAGCGTCGTCGGCTGTCGCCTCGGCGGGCGCGTCGGCGGAATGCCAGAGGACGCTGACGCCCATCTCGACCTTGTCGCCAATGCGCAGCAGGTCATCGCGCAGCGCGCCGTGATGCCTGGCCAGGGCGCGCGTGACCTCGTCGCTATCCGCGAGCGCCGTGCCGAAGCGCGCGGGTAGGGCTGGCGCGCCAGCGCGCACGGCCTCCACGATCTCCTCGTGGCGCAGGAGGTTCTCAGAGCTCGCGGCTGGGATTGAACCGCCGCCACGCTCCGTGGCGTCCGCGACGGGAATCTGGCTCACGACCGCAGCCAGCTCGCCACACGGGATGGTGTAGAGCGGGCCGCTGAACCCCGATAGGTTCTCCGGCAGGCGGATATCAGCCGCCGCGACGGCGTAGACATAGACGCGCTCAGCCATGAGCGGCCTCCGCGAGCTTCCGCGGGGCCGCCTCGCCGGTCTCACCGGCTCCGCCAGGACCCCGGAGCTGCTGGACGCGCTCCGTAGACGCCAGTACCAGTCGCAGCCCCAGCTCGATGAGGTCCACATCGGCCACCGAGATGGTGATATCGCCCGAAAGGACGACGCCGCGATCGAGGAGGCGATCCACGAGCTCGAGCAGCGTGACCTCTCGCGCCTCGGCGCTCGATTCGCGCATGTCATTCCTCCTCCGTTGGCGCTCTCTCAAGCGACTCTATCTGGGCGACGAAGCTGTAGGGCGGCCACGGCCCGCTGTACTCGATCCACAGGCCCAGCTGGCTCTCTGAGAAGCCGCGCAGGTCGCCAATGAAGGCGTCCGCCGACTCGCGCGGGACCAGAAACGCCGCGCGCATTAGCTCCGCGCTCTCCTCCTCCGGATTGATGCGGGAGCTGGCTAGCCGCCGGCTAATCTCGCCCGCTTTGGCATGCTGGGCGAAGCGCTCGTACGCTTCCGCGACCAGGGAATCCAGCAGGTGATCCAGAGCCCCGGCAAGCTCATCCGCGAGCTTGCGCTGCAAGAAGTAGGCGCGCCCCGGACTCGCCGACGCGAGCTCCTCGCGCAGGCGGCGCACGCTCTCCGCCTCGGTGTCCGCCCGCCGCCGGGTGGTCGCGATATCGCCGTACAGGCGCACGCCCCATTCGTCGCAGCCATCAACCCAGTCCAGGCGTGCGAGCAGCCCATCGCGCTCCTCGTCCAGCGCCGCCCGTACATCATCGGCGCTGGCATAGACGCACCCGAACTTCGCCGGGAGGATAGCGCGCGTCTCGTGTATGCGTTCGATGATCGCGTTATGGCGGCGCGCGACCACCGCGATCCAGGCGGGATCTTCCGCGTGCGCGGTCAGCGCCTCGGCGGAGAAGTCTTCCAGCGGAACGCGGCGCACAATCGCCAGCAGCTCACCGCTGGCGATTGTCTCCACCGACGCGCCGCCGCTGTCCGTCTCCGCGGGCGCCTCCATGGCGGCCTGCGCGCCGATCTCATCACGCGCGCGCGGTCCTCCGCGAGTGATTCCGTATAGGTACCAGCCCCGGTCCTCGCCGGTTGGCGCTGGCGAGGCGAGATTCCCCATCGCTTGCGGCCTGTCCGGCGAGTCTTGCATGTGTCATCACTCCTCGCTCGCTTCGTCCTCTACGTCATCCTCGACTTCGTCCCCTGCGTCGTCCACCTGTCCCGTGCGGACCCGGATATCGTTCAGATGGTCCAGGATCGCGACTTCCCGCTCCTGGTACTCGTCATCACCGATCTCTCCGCGCTCGTACTGGAGCGTGAGCTCGAGCAGGTCAGCCTGGACCTTCCCTTCGTCGAGATATTCGTCCTCGACCTGTTCGTTGATGCGCTTGATTACAAACTCGGTCGTCCAAATCGGGCCAAGGAAGGGTGAAAGCAGAACCTTACTGAGTAACTGCATCACTCGGCTCCTCACTCGCCGCCTCATTCGGCGTCGCCCAGTGCACGACAATCGAGATGAAGTTGTAGGGAGGCAGGGGACCCGCGAGCTGGAAGGTCACGCGCCCGGCGCTGGCCTGTCGCAGGGCGTTGACCCGCTCGGTAAAGGCCTGCATCTGGCTCTTGTCAACGAGGAACGCCGCGTTGACGATCATCATGTCGGTGATCAGCCGGTTCGTCCGCGTCTCGATCGCCAGCGGGCTCAGTTCACCGAGAATGGCCGCTGAATCCACCTCGCGCTGGTGCTGGATCGCCGCGTCGGTCAGCTCGCCGATCTGGATGCGCAGGTCGTAGGTCTGCTCAGGCGTCGTGCCCACGATCTGCTCGCGCAGCGCCTGAATATCGCTGTTCTGAGCGATGATCTGCGCGAACAGCGCATCCTGCTCCCACAGGGCCCGCACGCCCATCTCGACGCGGTTCCTGACGTGTTCCAACTGGGAGCGCAACGTTTCAGATTCGGCCTGGAGCAGCCGCTCTTGCACCTCCTGATCGCTGCCCGCCACCGTGCCATAGCTGACTGGCAGGACGTCGGCCCGCTGCATCGCTTCCTCGACAACGGCCTCGTGCGCGCGCACATTGTCAAGTGTGACATCATATTGATCGCTGGGCGAGTCGCTGACGATGGCGGCGAGATCTCCCTGCGTGATGACCCGTACCGGGCGGCCCTCGACGCCTGTCGCCTGGAATTGAGACCCGCTCCCGGTGAATGACTGGCTATAGGCGACACAGTATAGGTAGCTTCCTACGCTCTGTGGCTGCGCTCCGCTCATAATTGAGCCTCCTCAAATCCTCTCTTGTCAGTGAGATTGCTGGACGACCGGGCGTCGCATCGGCGCCGGAATCCTCCTCGACCGATGCGACAGCCGTTGCGATGACCGGCGCCATATCCGCAGTTATTCCGCGGTCATGTTGCGCCCGTCGCGCGCCCAGGCGTCGCGGGCGGCGCGTCTTGTCGCCGCCCCTGGTTGGCTTGACTCGACACTGGCTCACGCCGCCCACCGGACAAGCGCTGCTCGCGTCGCTCAACGCCATCACCCGGCGCTATTCTGTTGCTCCTGCGGCTGGGTCTGTGGCGGCGGCTGAACCTGCTGTTGCTGCTGCGGCTGGGCCTGCTGTTGAGGCTGGGCCTGCTGCGGCTGTTGCTGCTGAACCTGCTGAGGTTGAGCCTGCTGTTGAGGCCGCGCCTGCTGTTGAGGCCGCGCCTGTTGCTGCGGCTGCGCCTGCCACTGCGGCATGACGTTCTGCTGCGGCTGCGGCAGCGCCTGTGCTGGCTGCTGGCCTGGCTGCTGGCCTGGCTGCTGGATTCCCTGCTGCTGGGCCTGCTGCGGATGAGGCATAGACGCCAGCGCGGTATTGCCGACCGCCTCGGCGTAGCGTAGATACGTCTCGATAGACGCCACCACCACGCGCGCCTCGATCGTCAAGAGCTCGATGTTCAGCACGGAAACACGCGCCCAAGCGTCAATCACAAGCCCTTTATCGAGGATGCGATCAATCAGTTCCAGCAACGTGTTGTTGGAGCCGCCGTCTTTGCCGCCGCGGCCCTTCGATTGCGTATTCGCTCTAGCTGATGTCACGCTTCCATCACCTTTCCGCTAGGTTCACCTCATGAGCCTCCCGCGCGCCGTGGATTACGTCAATGCCGCATGTGATTGGCGGTCTTCAGTGGGCCATTCACGGACCCCTTTACGGCGGGCGATGAACACTCTTTCCAACATGCATGCGGCCCGTGACGCCGCTGCTGGCCTGGCTTTGTCACGCGATTTCGGCCATCTGTGTTCATCTCGCACGTTCCATGCCCATAGGTCAGATACCTCTGCGCCCCGCGCCAGCCGGATCGCGCCAGCCCAGGCCATATCGGCGCCAATTCTGCCATCGCCGTCGCCATTGCGAGCGCTCCGAACATCCGACACGGCGCCGTCGCGATAGACAGCGCGAGGACGCGCGCCGAGCTGAGACGCCCGGCCACGCGCCGGTCTGGCTGTGGGCTTGTTACGGCGCGATTTCTGCGTAGTAGAACCCCTACAGTCGTCTTGCGATGTGATGACGTGGCGCCGTCGCCGAGTCGTCGCGGCCCAACGTCTCACGGGGGAGGAACACCTTGGCCAGCATGCAGAGCGGACCGGAGAGCGGCCATGGTAGCAGCCTGGCGGATGGCGGGCCTCTCGCCAGCGCCGATCTACAGGAGTTGATAACCCAGGCGCTGGAGAGCATGGTCACCCGTCTCCACTCCCATATCTCGGCCATTGCCCAGCAGCAGGCCGATGTCATGGTTGAGCCAGCGCGCCAGACTCTGGAGCGCCGTGTAGATCGCATGCTCGAGACCGCGCATGCGGCGCTCAGCCAGCAGGTAGATGAGGCGCTGGAGCCGCTGCGGGCGTCTGTGCGGCGCTACGTGGAAGCGTCGCTCGAACCAGTGGAGGCCGTGCTTCACGAGCACATGCGGGCGACCCTGGCCCCGCTAGGGTATCCAGCGCCCACGCCCCCCGAGGCTCAGGCCGCTCCGGCGCCTGAGCCTCAAGGGAATGGGAAGGCCGCGCCGAGCGAGCGCGCCCGGCCCGCGCCCTCCCGGCGCCGCTCACGGACTGAGCCTGAAGCGGTGACCAGCAAGGAGGCGCCGCCCGGCGAAAGCGAGCCAGCGGAAGGCGCGCGCCCAGCGAAGAAGCCCACAAAGGCTACAACGCCCACGAAGGCTACGAAGGCTACAACGTCCACGAAGTCCACGAAGGCTGCGCCTCAAGGCAGCGCCGCCGCCGCAAAAGCGGCGACAGGCGCCAAGGGAAAGCGCCCTGCCGCCAGCGCGGCCTCCCCAGACGCATCCACCTCGCGTCCGTCTGGGAGCGAGGCTCCAGCGCCTGCCCCTAAGAAGAAGCCCGCATCGCCAAAGAAGCCCACATCCGGAGCATCCAAGACCGGCTCGAAGCCCATCGCCAGGCCCGCGCCGTCCGCGTCCGGCTCCGGCGCGCCGTCCGCATCCGGCTCCGGCGCGAAGGCCGCATCCGGCTCCGGCGCGAAGGCCGCATCAGCCGCGGCTGAATCTGGCGGCGAGCGCGAGGAAGCCCGCGAGTGATCGCCCTCGCGCTCGCCCACCAGCCTGCCCGCGAGCGGGTCTTGGCCTGCGCCCGCGCTGTGGCGCGGCGCGGATTGGGTTGTAGCGCCGCGTGCGCCGGGGCCATGGTGGCATGGGGTGGTATGGGAAATGCGATGAGTGGCGCACATTTTGATTGGCGGCGGATACCTGCGCATACGCCAGCGGATGTGGGCTAGATTCGGGCCAGACGCGGACCCTAGATCAGCGGCGCCTGGCTCTCTCTGCGTCAGCGACATGACACTCAACGGCCAGCCAGCGCAGGCGGCTCTGGCCAGTGCGCTACAAGCGCAATACAAACGCATGCGAATGCATACGAAAGTGGGGTCCATCGTGAGCGAGCAGTACGCTCAATCTGAAACCGATCAGGGTCAGCAAGACCAACAGGCGTATCAGGACCAACAGGCGTATCAGGACCAACGGGCGTATCAGGACCAACAGGCGTATCAAGACCAACGGGCGTATCAAGACCAACAGGCGTATCAAGACCAACAGGCGTATCAAGACCAACAGGCGTATCAAGACCAACAGGCGTATCAAGACCAACAGGCGTATCAAGACCAACAGCAGACGCAGGCGGCGCAGCCGCTGGTAGGGCAGGTTACGCAGGCGGCGGGCAATGTAGCGCAGGGGGCGCAGCGGCAGGTGGGCCAAGCCGCGCAGGGGGCGCAGCGGCAGGCGGGCCAAGCCACACAGGCGGCGCAACCGCTCGTGGGGCAGGCCACGCAGGCCGCGGGTGGTGTAGCGCAAGGGGCGCAACAGCAGGTCGGGCAAGCCGTTCAGGGAACACAGCAGCAGGCGGGGCAGGCCCCCCAAGCGGCGGGGCAAGCCGCGCAGGGGGCGCAACAGCAGGCGGGACAAGCCAACGAGTTGATTGGTGGGCTCCAGCAGCAACTGACCCAGGCGGTGCAGCCGATTCTGGAGACGCTGCGCCAGCAGATCGCCCAGACCGTTCAGCAAGAACTGGATCCCGCGCTCGACCCGGTGCGCGACGCGGTGGAGCGGAAGATCACGCAGGCGCTCGATCCCGTGCGCGAGTCACTGCAACAGCAGATCGCGCAGGCCCTGCAGCCCGTGCATGAAGCGATGCGGCAGGAGGTGGACAACGCCTTGCAGCCGGTGCGTGAGACGATCCAGCGGCAGATCGAGGAGGCGCTCCGCTCCTCAGTCAGCCAGCCCGGTGGATGATTCGTGCGCACCTGGAGGCCTGGCTATCGCAGCCATCCGCGCCAGCCCTTCAAACGCATCTCAGCGGAACTGCCGGACCAGCGCCGAACAGCTCGGCGCCGCACACGCGCGATGCCGCTTCGAGATTCCCCCAAGCGGCATCGCCGTCAGCCCTGCCCGTCGTCGCGCAGGGCTGAGCGGCAATATCTGAGGAGGTAGCGGATGGACCCTCAACTGTATACCGAGACGGCGCGCGAGGCGCTCGCCAGCGCGCAGCGGCTGGCCGAGGAGTGGCGCCACCCCGAGCTGGAGCCGGAGCACCTGTTATACATTCTGGCCGGGCGCCCTCAGGGCGCGCCGCGCGCCATGCTGGAGCGCCTGAATGCGCGGCCCGACACCCTGGCGCGGGCGGCGGAGCGGGCGCTGGCTACCTTCCCGGTCGTCGGCGGTGAAGCGGCGCCGATGACGCCCTCTCCCCGCCTGCGCGACACCCTGGAGCGCGCCCAGGAGGAGACGCGCGCGCTCAACGACGCGTACATCTCGACCGAGCATCTGCTGCTGGCGCTGGCTGGCGCGCGGATCGGCGGCGACCTCGAGCGCATCATGGCCGAACACGGCCTCAGCCGCGACGTCCTGCTGCGCGCGCTCATGGAGACCCGCGACAGCCAGCAATCGGCGGCGCCGACTCCCGATCCGGAAGCCGGTGGCGGGGCGCTCTCCCGCTACGGGCACGATCTGACCGCGCTGGCGCGGCAGGGCAAGCTCGACCCGATGATCGGGCGGGATGAGGAGGCGCGGCGCGTCATCCAGGCGCTGGCGCGGCGCACGAAGAACAATCCGGTGCTGATCGGCGAGCCGGGCGTCGGCAAGACGGCCATCGTCGAGGGGCTGGCCCAGCGCATCGTCCGCGGCGACGTGCCCGAAGCGCTCAGGGACAAGCGGCTGATCGCGCTCGACCTGGGGGCGATGCTGGCGGGCGCGAAGCTGCGCGGCGAGTTCGAGGAGCGCCTCAAGGCGACCCTCAAGGAGATCACCGACGCGGCGGGCGAGATCATCGTCTTCATTGACGAGCTGCACATGGTCGTCGGCGCGGGCGCGGCTGAGGGCACGATAGACGCCTCGAACATGCTCAAGCCGCTGCTGGCGCGCGGCGAGCTGCATCTGGTGGGGGCCACGACGCTCGACGAGTATCGCCAGCGCATCGAAAAGGACGCCGCCCTGGAGCGGCGCTTCCAGCCACTCTACGTGGGCGAGCCAACCGTCGAAGAGACGATCTCGATCCTGCGGGGTCTGCGCGAGCGCTACGAGCGGCACCACAAGACACGCATCAAGGACGCCGCGCTGGTAGCGGCCGCCGTGCTGAGCCACCGCTATATCAGCGATCGCTTCCTGCCGGACAAGGCGATAGACCTCGTAGACGAGGCGGCGGCCAAGATTCGCATGGAGGCGACCAGCATGCCGCGGGAGCTAGACGAAGTCAACCGGCGCATGATGCAGCTCGAGGTGGAGGCAGTCGGCCTGCGCAAGGAGACCGACCGCGGCTCGCAGGAGCGCATGCGGCAGCTCGAGCGCGAGCTGGCGAGCCTGCGCGAGCAGGCCAACCAGCTCAACGCGCAGTGGCGGCGAGACCTGGATGAGCTGAATCAGGTGAGCCGCCTGCAAGAGGAGCTGAACGCCACGCGGACGGCGCTGGAGCAGGCGGAGGCGCGCTACGACTGGGAGAAGATCGCCGAGTCGCGCTACAACGTGACCCGCCTGGAGCGGCAATTGGAGCAGGCGATTCAAGCGCGCGAGGCCGCCCACGGGCGGCGCTCGCTCGTCAAGGAGGTCGTGGACGAGCAGGACATCGCCGAGGTCGTCAGCGCGTGGACCGGCATCCCGCTCGCGCGGCTGATGCAGGGCGAGATGGAGAAGCTGCTGGCTATGGAGGACCGCCTGCGCGAGCGGGTCGTTGGGCAGGACCACGCCTTGAGCGCGGTGGCGAACGCGGTGCGAGCCGCCCGCGCGGGCCTGCATGACCCCAACCGACCCCTGGGCAGCTTCCTCTTCCTCGGTCCGACGGGCGTTGGCAAGACCGAGACGGCGCGCGCGCTGGCGGAGTTCCTGTTCGATGACGAGCGGGCGATGGTCCGCATTGACATGTCTGAATACCAGGACAAGTTCTCCGTCAGCCGGATGATCGGCGCGCCGCCGGGCTACGTCGGCTACGAGGAGGCCGGCCAGCTCACCGAGGCCGTCCGCCGCCGCCCCTATAGCGTCGTGCTCTTCGATGAGGTGGAGAAGGCCGCGCCCGACGTGCTGAACATCTTGCTGCAGGCGCTGGACGATGGGCGGCTGACGGACGCTCAAGGCCGCACAGTGGACTTCCGCAACACGATTCTCATCATGACCTCGAACCTGGGCGGCGAGCACATCACTGAGCGCGGGCTGCCCTGGGAGGAGATCGAGCGGCGCGTGCTGGAGGCGCTGCAACGCGGCTTCCGGCCTGAGCTGCTCAACCGCATTGATGAGGTCGTCGTCTTCCATGCGCTCGATCAGGAGCGGCTGGCCCGCATCGTCGAGATCCAGCTGCGCGACCTGAGACAGCGACTCGCCGAGCGCCACATCACGCTCGAACTGACCGCGGCGGCCCGTGAGCGCCTGGCGGGGATCGGGTTCGATCCCGCCTACGGAGCGCGCCCGCTGCGCCGCGCCATCCAGCGGGAGATCGCGCAGCCGCTGGCGACGCGCCTCCTCCAGGATGAGTTCCGCGACGGCGACACGATCGTCGTTGACGCGCAGAAGTCAGGGCAGATGGTCTTCCGGCGGCGGGAAGCCGGGAAAAAGGATGCGCCCGCGGCGGCTCCTACCAGCTAGAGCAGCCCGGCGCCCGCGTTGGCTCGCTGGCTGGTGATGGCCCTGGCGGGCGGCATCGCCTTGCCTCGCCTCTGAGCGCGTGCCGTACTCGTGTTGAAGTGATACCGATTCGCGTTGGGGCGTCGCGGCCCTGAAGGGCCGGCGCACGGGGTGGGATGCGGGCTGAAGCCCGCGACGGACGCCAACAACCCAACCGGAATTGGTCTGAGATTGAAATGCGCGCCGCGAATATTGAGGCTATTGAAATGGCAACTGTACAGTATGTTTTCCGCCGCGTATATTCGTTCACGGGAAGGAGAGAATTACACCTCTCAGAAGCAGGAAAGGAGAAGAGCTGTGACGACAGTAGGCCTTGGCAGGCTCGACGACGCCACCTGGGGGTGATCCGCGACCTGAGAACAACGCCAGACAGGAAAGGAGTAAAGCCGAGCGGGACGCATTCTGGCTTTACTCTGTAAGTTGATATCTACGAAATGGCCGGAGCAAGAGGCCTGAGATAAGTAAGGCCATCCCACCTGGATCTGGCTCTAGCGCCTTTCGATCGACGCCTCTCGTGAAGGACGCCGACGATTGTCCCTCTCATATTCTCCTCCTTCCAATTGCCGCAGATACAGGCAGGCAAAGATCAGCGTCCTTCACGAGTCCCGCGCGAGGATGAGCGGCGTCCCAATGCGTCTCTACCCGGCGGTTGGCTCGCTCAGCGCCGCCACAGAGCCACCGCTCTCTAATAATTCCCTATCGTCGCTGACAGCATACTTCTTGATACACAGGATTACGTAAATACGAACATGCTGCTTTCGTCACATGCAGCGGAAGGGGGACTGAGACCACGTAGCAGATCAGAAAGGGGCAGAGCTGTGAAGACAGAGCGTCTCGGCAAGCTCGAAGACATTATCTGGACCTGATCCGCGACCTGGAAGCGGTGAGACATCCATGAACGGAATGAGTACGATCAGGCTGGAGCAAGAGGTCTGAGGGTCGTGAGGCCACGCGATCCGCACCCTCGATTCTAGCCCCCTTCGATAGACGCGCCTCGTGAAGGACGCCCACGATTGTCCCTCAGGTACTCTCCTTCTTCCTATGCCCAGATACAGGCGGGCAAAGCGCGGCGTTCTTCACGAGACCGGCGCGATGATTGAATGGCGTTCGGATGTACCTCTTCCGCCTGGCGGTGGACTCCCGCTGAGCCACTCCCGAGTCGCTCACGGGTTTCATCTCTTCAGCGCAGCGCAGGGATCCCCAGTCGCGCAACCCGCTGTTGCGAGCGCCCCGAGAGTCGCCCGCATTATCCCTTCCCTTGTCCTCCTCCAAGGAGCGAAGGCATATCCGCGCCGTGTCCCCATTTCTTGCTCGCTTTTCGTCGCATGGCGGCGCACGGGCAATGATCACCTTGCTTGACGAGATAGCGCGCGCCTGTCGGGCCGCAGAGTGTGGCAGGGCGTTCGAGCGCAAGCGGACAGAGGAGCGAAAGAAGCCCGCATATGGTGACCACCACAATCGTTGAGGCGCCAGCGCCCTTATTCAAGAATCGCAACTACCTGTTGTTGTGGACAGGGCAATCCCTCTCGGTAATCGGCGATTACTTCTTTACGGCGACGATCGCGCTCTGGATCATTGACCGGCTGGCGCGCGGCGAGAGCTGGCTTCCCCTGGCGACTGGCGCGGCCGTGATGGCGGCGACGTTGCCGGCCCTGCTGCTGGGACCCTTCGCCGGCGTGCTGGTTGACCGCTGGGAGCGCCGTTGGACCATGATCTGGATGGATGGGCTGCGCGCGCTCCTGATCGCGCTCTTTGTGCTGCTGACCCTGACGGTGGCGCACCGCGGGTTCTTGTTGTGGAGCTGCTTGGTCGTTCTGGCGCTTGTGGCCTGCGGCGACCAGTTCTTCGCGCCAGCGCGTGTGGCGATAGTCGCCGATGCGGTCGCGGCTGAGCAGTATCCAGACGCCTATGGAAGGCTCCAGCAAGCCCGGTATCTTGCGCAGATTCTCGGCCCGATCCTGGCCGCGCTGCTCTACGCCGCCCTGGGGCCGACCTGGGCGTTTCTGCTCAACGCGGTTTCGTTCGCGCTCTCGTGTCTCCTCACGTTCCTCCTGCGCGTCTCCGCCCAGCATACACAGCCAGAGCCCCAGGCGCGGTCAGGATTTTGGCGCGAGTGGAGCCAGGGGCTGCGTTTCTTCATCGGCCAGCGCGTGCTGGTCACCATGCTGGTGAGCGGGATGCTGTATATGTTCGGCGGCATGGCCTACAACTCGTTTGAATACCTGTATGGGAGCGAGAATCTGCACATCCCCGTCGCGCTCCTGGGCATCTATGTGGGCTGTTATGGGGCGGGCGTCGTCGTGGGGTTGCCTCTCACCGCCGCGCTGGCGAGGCGGTGGAGCGAGGTCGAGGTGCTGTGGATCTTCCTGGTGGGTTACGGGGTCGCGACCCTTGCGCTCTCGCGGGCGACCACCATGGCGCCGGGAATGGTCTGCACGGCGCTCCTGGGAGTCTTCAGCTCGAGCATCTTTGTGACCGTGCGCCCTCTGACGGTGCTAGTCACACCGCGCGAGTTGATCGGGCGCGTCATGGCGGTTGAGGTCCCTTTGATTACCATCGCCTCACTGCTGGGAGGGGCGGTAGCGAGCCTGCTGGCGTCCACGGCGCTGGCGGGATTTCACGCGCATTTCGCGGGGATGACCTTCGGTCGTCTCGACACCATCTTTGTAGGCGTCGGTATCCTGGCGATCGGCGCTGGCGTGTTCGCTCGGCTGACTCTCTACCCAGCCGTGAAGGCGTTCCGCGCGCGACAAGCGGCAGAGCAGGCGGCATGAAGCCGCAGCCGCATGCGCTGAGCGAGGAGTGAGCGACTCCGAGCCCGCGGTCCCCATCCACAGCATGACAATCGCTGCGCTCGCATCTGCCTGGTGGCTCGCGGTGGCAGGTTCCTCGCGATGCTGGAGGCGATACCGGAGTCGCTCGCGACAATCCCACCCTGCGTCAGACAAGAGGTATCGCGCCTTCTGGCAGGCTGGTGGCGCAGGCGCGCGTACCGCCGTCTCATACTAAATTTGCTTTGGCTGTGGGCATGTGACGCGCCGGATAGTCCTTGACCTGCAAGGCCCCGCACGATCCTGCTGTGCGCTTTACGCCCGCCGAGGCCGATGCGGTATCATGCTGGACACGAGAGGCGCGGCAGCAGGCGGATTTCGTCGGCATCCAGGGATGAACCGCGTTCTCATGGGGCTCTCACCGCCGGTCGCGCCCCGATGCGCGCCCATGCGCGCGGATGGGTTCGAGCCAGTGCCCTCGCGCTGAAGGGAGCAGGAGGTCCAATGGACGCCAGCGACAGTGAACTCGACAACTTCCTCGCCACGACACTTGCCCGCCAGATCGCGGCGGACGAGGCGCTGCACAACGGCGACCCGGCGCCGCGCCTGGCGCTGTGGTCGAGGAATGATCCGGTGACCGTGTTCGGCGCGGTGAAGACCGTGGCCGGCTGGGAGGAGGTAAGCCAAGCCTTCCACTGGCTCGGGACGCGGTTCTCCAACTGCGCCGCGTTCACCTTCGACCTCGTCGCCGCGGGCGTCAGTGGGGATCTGGCCTACACCGTTGGCTACGAACATACGTCTGTGTCCATTGAAGGCGTTCCGGCTGAGCCATACACGCTGCGCGTCACCCACGTCTATCGGCGCGAGAACGGCGAGTGGAAGATCGTCCACCGACACGCTGACTCCGTCGGCGGCCCGCCACCCCTCGAGCAGAGCCTGCCCGCCGAGGCGCCGACGACGTAGCGGTCACTGGCTACCAGCCGTCCCTGCCGCGACCTTCCAGACGATCGGCCTCTCGTCCTGTCCCGCAACGAGGCGCCGATCGCTCTCCCCTTTGGAAACGACAATTACTCGAGCGAAATCCGTCTCACATCCACCGCAGCCTCCGGCCGCCCCTCCCTGGCTGACTCAAATGGGCTAGATGCTCGCTCATTTGGCGCAAAATGAGGCATCATCGAGACGCAAGAGCTACACGCTGCATGGAGGAGGCGCAGATCAATGAACCGCAAGCCCGAGAAGCGAGGCCTGACGTGGTTCGGCAATAATCGTTCCGGCGCTCGCAATGATCCCCATGCGCCCTATCCCCCTATCGCTCCCAAAACGCCCAATACGCTCGGCAAGATGTGGCGCCGGGAGCCGCGTGGTCGCGGCGATACTGACGCCTGGCTGGTCGGCGAGCCACAGGCGCCAGCCGAGCCCCCACCACTCCAAGCTGGCTCGGAACCGTACCCCAATCTGGCTGCGTGGCCCCAAGCGCCTGATCGCGACCGATTGGGCGACCATTCCGCCACTGGCGAACGCGCCGCGCCGATCCGTACTCAACCTGGTATTCCTAACTTGCTCAAGGGCCGTCTCCACTTGGGGAGATGGCGCGCGCTCTGGTGGAAGTTCGCCCCGCCGCTCCGTCGGCCATACCTGGCGGTGGCAGTGGGCGTAGGCGCGATTGCGTTGTGCTCGCTCCTCGGGGTCACGGCGCTTGGCGCCGCCTTCCACGGTCAGCCAAACACCGCGCAAGGGACTCCCGGCGCGGGGAGCGCGAACGGCGCGGTGGTGTCGCCCTCGGCGGGACAAGCCACGCCGAGCGTTACCACGACCGCGACGCCAGGGAGTACCGCGTCGCCATCCCCGTTGACCATTGCCTTCACCTGCGCCAGCGGGACCGCCGGAGGGACGGGCCAAATCTGTATACAAACGCTCCCCCATGCCGCGCTCAGTCTCTCCGTGCGCTACTGCGATGGGAGCTATGCCAAGGGAAAGGCATTCCATGGCGTTGACTACGCGGATGGTAGCGGCAACCATACCTGGCGCTGGAACGTCAACACCAGTTGCCTCGGCGCGGCCACCGCGACGGTGACCGCCAGAGCAGCGGGCCAAACCATCACCCAAAGCACGACGTTTACGGTCACACGCTAAACGCCTGAAAACGCCTCGCAGGCATGACAGGAGCGCATACGACCGGGAGGCATCGCCTATCCGCGGCGCGCATTGAGCCCTGACCGCTGTAGTAGTATGAGAGCGCGGGGCGAGTCCGCGGGACGCCAGCCCTGCACAGCCTTATGCTCTCCAGGAGGTCGCTTGCATGTGCCGCAATATCAGACCGCTCTACAACTTCGAGCCGCCCGCGACCGAGGACGAGATTTACGCCGCCGCCTTGCAGTTTGTGCGCAAGATCAGCGGCTTCAGCAAGCCATCGCAGGCCAACGAAGCGGCTTTCTCTGCGGCGGTTGACGCGATAGCCGCCGCCTCCCGCGACCTGCTCGCCGCACTGAACACCAGCGCGGCGCCCAAGGACCGCGCCACCCAAGCCGCCAAAGCCCGCGCCCGCTCCACTCAGCGCTACGGCAGGTAAGGTGGACGTGGCGCGCTGGCAGTTGAAACCCCTAGCCGTCGGCATCGTCCCACTGCTGTGGCCCACGCCGTGCGGAAGTAGAACTGGGCACAGGTTATCGACGCCTGAGCGCGTCACGCTGGACCCGTTGGGTGGAGGCGCGCTGCCGCGTGGTCAACTGTGTCGCTCCCACAATGGCGATGAGCGCAGCAGCGTCGCCGCCATACCATACTCCTTGGCCTTGGGCCTCGAATGCCACATATCCCCCTATCAGGGACACAGGAAGGAGCAATGCGAACAACGCCAGCCAGTGTTGCCAGAATGGGACCACCTTCGGCGCGGCTCGCCGTCTGAAGTATCGCTCCAGCCGCATAAATGCGACGGTTCCGAGCACAACGGCCAGTAATGTAATCAGCACCGTAAGCACACTAGCGAGCAGGCCCACGCATCGCCTCCAGCACGATAAGCGGACCCGCCTACCCTTTACGCCCGGCCGCGGGGGCGTGGCCGTCGGCGCCGCGGCGCAGGCGGATGGCTTCCGCGCGGGCCACTGCGTCGCCGCGCACGCCGCCGAGCTCGCTATCGAGGATGCGCCGCACGATGGCGGTGGTGGCGGCATAGGTCGAGTCCATGCCGTAGTAGGAGAGGCTGCCCGCGCCGAGGTTCTTGCCGCGCGTGTAGGGCGTGTCCGAGGCGTAGTGGATGATCCCCAGGTCGAACGGCAGCCGGGCGAAGTTGATGTTCTCGCCGGTCGGGTAGCGCGTCATATAGAGGCTCTCGTAGACCGCGTCCAGGTACGGTCCGGACTCCATCTCCACCACGCTGTAGTTAGCGCGATAGTAGAAGTCCAGGTAGGCGCGGTTCTGCAGGAAGGTACCCTTCGAGGAGACGGCGCGCTGGTTATCGAGCACGGCGCCATAGACCAGGTTGGAGCTGACCTCCGCAGCCGTGAAGGGGTTATCGAGCCAGTAGGTGTTCAGGCTGTGCTCGTCCAGCACGACGTTGGAGATCATCACGTCGCCGATGCTGCCGTTGAGTGTCGCCGCCTTGCCCAGCACGTAGATGCCCTTGACCTGGATCAGGTTCTCCAGCACCTCGCGCAGCACGCGGTAGGCCGCCATCCCCAGCGGGTAATCAATGTTGATGATCACGCCGCGCGCGTCGGCCAGCCGCTCGGAGCCCGGCACGCGCACGCGCGGGTCGAGGTCGTCGGGGCGGATCTTGGAGAGGTCAAAGACCTGCACATCCAGCTCCAGCCCCTGCCGCGCGCCCACATGCCAGATGCCGCGCTCCTGCTCCTCCACCGGCTTGCTGCGCGCGAAGCCTTGCCCGGCGGGCGTCTTCATATACTCGCGCGCGGCGTAATAGAGGAAGTTCTGCCAGTTGCCCGGCGCCTTGCCATCTTTGAGCTTGCGCCCCTCCTCCGCCAGGAAGCTATCGGCGCCCGCCAGCGCGAAGCGCGTCAGTTCCTCCTCGCGCCGCCGCGCCACGCCAGAGAGCATGTTGGCCAGGCTGTGCGAGTTGCTGGAGACGAAGTAGACCGGGCGGCGCTGCAAGCGCGCCTCATCGAGCAGCTTGTTGACCGGCGTCCACCACTTGCGGGTGGAGCGGACGAAGCCGACATGCGAGCCGCCGAGCATGCGCAGGGTGAAGTTCTTGCGCTCGCGGCCCAGCGCCAGCAGGTGCGTCCAGACGTTGTCGCCCCACATTACCTCCAGCCGCCGCCAGTCCTCCAGCGAGACGTGCAGCCGCTCGCGCACGACCTTGCTGATCTCGGCGTAGACCGGCGACGAGCGCTCGACGCGGCTCTCCAGCAATTGCATCGTCGTCTGGTCGGCGTTGAGCAGCCAGTGAAACTTGTTCCACTCGATCTGCAAGGCCACCAGGGTCGGCACGATATCGTCGGTGTCGCTGACGCTGGCGATATAGACGGCGAGTGTGTTCTTGCCATCGAAGAACCACTTGCGCCGCCGCGCCGGAGCGGTGATCGCCTGCCACTGCTCCACCTGGAAGCCGTGCTGGGCGAAGACTTCATCCGACTGGCCCAGCAGCACGCGCGAGCAGCTGAGAATCACGCTGGGAAGCCGCAGCATGGTGTAGATGAAAGCTGACATGTCGGGGTCGCTGGAACGCGACTGGGGATGGAGCACGGAGTCAATGTTGTAGTGGGCCTGGACAAGCGCCTTGAGGCCTACCTCACCGGAGCTGCGCAGGAGCGACTGGTAGGTGCGAATGTACATCTCGACTTCGCGCGTGCCCGCTTCGTGCTGTTCCTCGACGGTGTCTCCCGCCGCCCGCGGCGCATTGGGGATGGCGCCGCTGCGCTCAGCGCGGCGCATCTCTTTCGGCTCGGCCACTCGACACACTCCTGTTCCGTCTCCACCCCGCGGTGATTGGTGTCTTATTATACGCGACCGGCCAGCGGAGCGCAGCGGAATGGCCGGAACGGCACGCGGCGCATGACGCCGGGGCGCCAGGAGACGGCGCGGCGCCGCCGGACGGGTCATTCCGCTCGTCCGGCGGCGTCATCGGCGCGTGGGGTTATGGGGAGAGCCTGGCGCGCTCAGGCGTGCGTCGCGGCCTCGGTCTGCGACGCCTCGAAGAGGAACCACACCCGCTTCTCGGTCAGGTCGAGGATCTCCTGTAGCGAGTTGGCGGTGACCGAATCGCGGTTGTCCTCGCAGACGGCGATCGCCTGGCGCAGCGAGCGCGCCATATGGTGATTGTCGTCGAGCAGGCGGCGGAGCATATCCAGCGGCTTTACCTGGTCTTCGTTGTCGTCGGCGACCTGCGTTAGCTTCTGGATGTGCGACAGGCTGCGGATCGTCGTCCCGCCGATGCGGCGCACACGCTCGGCCATGATATCAATCGAGGCGAAGACCTGCTCCGCCTGCTCATCGAACAGCAGATGGTAGTCGCGGAAGTGTGGGCCGGAGAGGTGCCAGTGGAAGTTCTTGGTCTTGACGAAGAGAGCGAAACTATCCGCGATCAGCGGGTTGATCGCCTCGACGACCGCCTGGATCTCATTCGGCTTCAGGTCGGTGGGCGTGGCGAGCAACTTGGGGGCGGGATAGCCTGTGCCCGCCATCTCGCGGCTTCTGGGCTTCGAGGTCGTGGTCATGAAAAGCGCTCCTGTTTGGAAACTGTCCGAGCATCGTCTTCGGCGGCCTGGCATGCGGCGAAGCGTGGCGAGCCGCGCCGCCTGAGCCGCCCGGTGGGCGCGTCCATCGCGTCCACTTCCCTATGTAATCCGCAGACTATATGCCACAACCGCCCGCGCCACACCTACATGCTCGCCTCCAACACGAACGCGCGGCAGCGCGCCCCCACAGCCGCGCGTCCCGTAACTTCCAGACGGGGTCACGACCGCGCCAGGCGCCCGGCAAATTGGTCGCGCGCGTGGCGCGCGGGCGCGCTATACTGCACACCATCACTCGCTTGCGTCCATCCTGCGGTGGCCGGCGATGAGCGATCGGCGGAAGCCTGAGAGGAGCCAGCATGGCGCAACCATCATCCGCAAACAAGTCAGAGGGCGCGCTGACCTTCGCGCCGGTGGCCGATCTGATCGGGTTCCAGTTGATCGAGAAGGCCGATGGCCGGGCGGTGATCGCCTTCCAGCCGGGTATGCGCCACAGCAACCCAATGGGCACGCTGCACGGCGGCGTGATCTGCGACATCGCCGACGCCGCGATGGGCGCGGCCTACAGCACGACGCTGCAGGATGATGAAACCTTCACCACGTTGGAGATCAAGATCAACTTTCTCAAGCCAGTCTGGCGCTCGCCGCTGCGCGCCGAGGGCTGGGTGGTGAAGGCTGGGCGCACCATCGGCCTGGCCGAGTGCGATGTCTACGATGAAGGTGGCAGCCTCGTCGCCCGCGCCACCAGCACCTGCATGACGCTGCGCGGCGACGCCGCCCGCGGCCGCTAGCCGCCGCGCAAGCCGCCAAGAACGCTCGCAGACGAAAACGGAGCCAGTCATACGACTGGCCCCCGCGCCCATGTGGCGTTTGGCGTTCCATGTGGCGCTATTCGTCGCGCGCCCAGGCTAGCTCCCGATGGTGTACCAGGGATTGTACCCATGTGCGACGCCCATCGCGCCTGAGCCGCCTCGGTTGAAGCGCTCCAGCCCGCCAGACGAGCTGCCAAGGGCATCGCCGGCGGGGCGCGTGGCGGCCCAGAACTGCGAGCCGTCCCACTTCCAGACGGGATAGTCGAAGGTATCCGGCGAATAGCCGTGGAAGGTCGGATCGCCAGAGCCGCCGGACGAAGTGACGCTGGCGGTCAGGGTTGTGGGTGAGGGCGTCGCCTCGGTGATGGCCACCCATTGCCCGTCGGGCGAGAACTGCATCGCCGCCGTGGATTTCGCGATCATCGCCTGGGCGATATGTGTCGCGCCAGAGCCGTCCGCATGCGCGTAGTAGAGCTTGGAGGACGCCACTCCACCGTCTGGGCCCGCGGCTGGCGATACCACCTGATACACGATATGTGAGCCGTCGTGCGAGACATCCCAGCCGGGGCCGCGCAAATCTCCCGGCGAGCACTCGCAGCCGCCCACCTTGCCTTGCGCGATGCTGCCGGCAAGCGCCGCATGCGAGCTGAGATCGTAGCGATGGATCGAGAAGGTCCATCCCGTAGAGGAGGACGCGGCGGTCTGCCAGTACAGCGTGGAGCCGCGCACGAGCGCGTCCCAGATGTTTGTCGGGCCGCTCAGGTGCGTTGGCGAGCCGCCGCCGATCGCGCGCGTGTAGACCCCGCTGTAGGTCACGAACCAGATGGTCGAGTTGTTGAGCCAGCCCGTCGAGCGCTCGGTCGTGCGCACCTGATAGGTGTCGCTGAGCGTCGAGATGCTGCCGCTCGAGACGGTGATGATGCTCACCGGCCCAGTCATGTCGCCGTCACCACAGCGGAAGCTGCCCATGGACGCGACGATGTGCTTCAGATCGGGTGAGAAGACCGGCGGGCTCCACGCTACCTGATCGGTGCATTCGGAGCCGTCGGGCGCGACGTGCGTGATCTGGCTGGGCGCCGCGCCATTGATGCTGGCCCAGATCTGCGGCACGTGGTGCGAGTCTATCTGGAACCAGGCGAACGCGTGTGGCGGCGCGGGAACTGGCGTCGCCGTGGCCGCCGAAGCGGTTGTCGTCGCCGTCGCCGATCCCGTCCCCGATCCGGCGCCCGTCCCCGATCCGGCGCCTGTTCCCCCGCCGCTTCCCGCCCCGGCGCACGCTGAGAGCAGCGTCACCAGGCCGAGCATGAGTCCTGCTGTCCACCATCGCGATGGCGCTGACTGCCGCATAGTCTCCCCCCTGAATCGGCGATGCGCGTGTGATGTGAACGATGAGCCCATAACGATGATGCTCTGAGGCGACGCGCAACGCTCGCTACCTTGTTTGACGCTGAGTATAGTGGTTCGTCACGGCTAGCTTGTGTGCACGGCGTCACACTATGGCGCGGGTCACACAGCCATATAGGCAGGCGGCGCCACGAACCTGGCGCCTTGTGATGGCAGGCTACCAGAAACCCTGAATCTGGCACACGTCTTGCTGAGCCGTAGCAGGCCGCCCCGCAGGATGGGCCTTGGGCGTGTGGATGGCCGGCGCCGCTTACGATGGCGTCCGGCTGCGTGCGGATGGAGCAGACACCGCAGGGCGCCACGGCATTCAGAACGGCGCCGCATTGATGTTCCGCCAGCGCGCGGAGAGCGCCTGACGGCAAGCCGGCGCGCGAGAGCGCCGGGGAGGAGTCCGCGAATGGGCGCACCTACCTCAATCCGAATGAAGAAGCTGATCAATCGTCCGGAGACGGTCGTCCGCGACGCGCTATTGGGGATGGCGCAGGCGCATGCCGACCTGTTGCGCATTGATGTGGATCTTCAGGTGATCGTCCGCAAGGACGCCCCGATCAGTGGCAAGGTCGGCGTGGTCTCCGGCGGCGGCAGCGGCCATGAGCCGATGCACGGCGGCTTCGTGGGCCGCGGCATGCTCGACGCCGCCTGCCCCGGCGCGATCTTCACCTCGCCCGTCCCCGACCAGATGATCGCCGCGACCAAAGCCGTCAACGGCGGCGCGGGCGTGCTGCACATCGTCAAGAACTACACCGGCGACATCATGAACTTCGAGATGGCCGCCGAGATGGCGCAGGGTGAGAACATCCAGGTCGAGAGCGTCGTGATTGACGATGACGTCGCGGTGCGCGACAGCCTCTACACCGCCGGGCGGCGCGGCGTCGGCGCGACGGTGCTGGCCGAGAAGATTTGCGGTGGCGCGGCGGAAGCGGGCGCGGAGCTCAAGCAGGTGGCCGACCTCTGCCGCAAGGTCAACGCGAACGCGCGCAGCATGGGCATGGCGCTCACCTCCTGCGTTACTCCGGCGGCGGGCAAGCCGACCTTCGATCTCGGCGCCGATGAGATGGAGATTGGTATCGGCATCCACGGCGAGCCAGGCCGCACGCGCATGAAGCTGGCCCCCGCCTCGCAAATCGCCGAGCTGCTGGTGAATCCGATCCTCGATGACCTGCCGTTCAAATCCGGCGACTCTGTGCTGGCGTTCGTCAATGGCATGGGCGGCACGCCGCTCGTCGAGCTGTACGTGATGTACAACGAGGTCGCGCGCATCCTGAAGGGACGCGGCATCAACATCACGCGCAATCTGATTGGCAACTACATCACCTCGCTGGAGATGGCCGGTACCTCCGTGACCCTGCTCCGCCTGGATGACGAGCTGACGCGCCTATGGGATGCGCCCGTGCTGACGCCGGGGCTGCGCTGGGGCGTGTGAGCCTCCGCGCTGGCTGATTCGTAGGGCCCGGTGTGTGTGACCGCGTGAGAACGCGTAAGACGCGCCCGCGACGTGCGGCGCGCGAGCCCGGCGCATGCGCGCCGCGCAACCAGAGGAGGTTGATCGCATGGCCGACCATCAGGGAAAGTACGTGCTCGCGCTCGACCAGGGCACGACCAGCTCCCGCGCGATCGTGTTCAACCATGAGGGACGCTCTGTCGCGACCGCCAACCAGGAGTTCCCTCAGATCTATCCCCAGCCAGCGTGGGTAGAGCATAACCCCGAGGACATCTGGAACTCACAGCTGGCTACCGCGCAGAACGCGCTGCGCAACGCGGGGCTGGAGGCCAAGGACATCGCCGCCATCGGCATCACCAACCAGCGCGAGACCACGCTGGTCTGGGAGCGCGACACCGGCCGCCCGGTGATGAACGCCATCGTCTGGCAGGACCGCCGCACCGCCGGCATCTGCGATGATCTCAAGAAGAAGGGCTGGGAGCCCAAGATTCGCGAGAAGACCGGGCTGGTCATTGACGCCTACTTCTCGGGCACCAAGGTCAAGTGGATGCTCGACAACATCTCCGGATTGCGCGAGCGCGCCCAGCGCGGCGAGCTGCTCTTCGGCAATGTCGACACCTACCTCATCTGGCGCCTGAGTGGCCAAAAGGCGCACGTCACTGACTACTCCAACGCCTCGCGCACGATGCTGTTCAACATCCACACCCTCGATTGGGATGACGAGATTCTCGCCGAGCTGGGCGTTCCGCGCAGCATGCTGCCGCGTCCCAGCCAGAGCAGCCAGGTCTATGCCGAGACGGACGCCTCGCTCTTCGGCGGCTCGATCCCCATCGCCGGAGACGCTGGCGACCAGCAGGCGGCGACCTTCGGCCAGGCCTGCTTCGAGCCAGGCACGGCGAAGAACACCTATGGCACGGGCAGCTTCCTGTTGCTCAATACCGGCTCCAAGGCGGAGGTCTCCAAGAGCGGTCTGGTGACGACCATTGGCTGGGGCGTTGGCGGCCAGGTGACCTACTGCCTGGAAGGGCCGATTTTCATCACGGGCGCCGCCATCCAGTGGCTGCGCGACGCGCTCCAGATCATCGGCAGCGCGGCGGAGACTGAGTCGCTGGTGGCGAACACGAAGGACAACGGCGGCGTGTACCTGGTGCCAGCCTTCGTCGGTCTTGGCGCTCCGTACTGGGACCAGTACGCTCGCGGGACGATCGTCGGCCTCACCCGTGGGTCGGGTCGCGCCGAGTTTGCCCGCGCCGCGCTGGAAGCCGCCGCTTATCAGACACGCGACGTGGTCGAGGCGATGGAGGCTGATTCGGGCATCCAGCTCAAGGACCTGCGCGTGGATGGCGGCATGGTCGCCAACAACTGGTTCGTCCAGTTCCAGGCGGATATCCTCGGTGTGAAGGTGCAGCGCCCCGTCGTGGCGGAGACGACCGCGCTGGGCGCCGCATACCTCGCTGGCCTGGCTGTCGGCTATTGGGATGGCCTCTCGGACGTGACTCAGAACTGGGCGATGGACCGCGAGTTCACCCCCCAGATGGATCAGAACGAGCGCGAGAAGCTCTACCGCGGCTGGAAGCGCGCCGTCGAGCGCGCGCGTGGCTGGGCGAACGAAGAATAGCGCGTGATTGGGCGCCCGCGCGTCTCATGAAGCGCGCGGGTGTCTCCACACTCGCCCGCCGCGCGCCTGGACGCGGCGGAGCGGCCAGAGAAGGGAGTCGCCACGCGCACACGAGATCGGCGCTGGTCGCGACACGCCCCAGCCTTCCAGAGAGGACAGGCAGGCGGGTTGCGCAGGCCGCTGACGAGGAGGCGCCCCAGAGATTTCTCGATCAGCTTGTCGCCCGGCGCCTTAGCCCCAACGTCTCTCCAGGAGCGGCCCCCTGGCCGTGCTGTCATCCGCATCTGACGGCAGGCGGCCTCCCGCTCCTTATCCATCCCGTATGAGGCCCGCGTGGGCGCAGCGGCGCGGCGGATTCTTCGCCGCGAAGCGAGCCAGCTCTGATGGGATGGCGTGTAAGCTCCGACATCCTGACCGTTCTTAAGGAGGATGGAGTCACATGGCCTCAGAGTTTACGAGTCGTCGCGGACTTGGCGGCGAGCTGCTCGCCGAGTTCCTTGGAACAATGGTCCTTCTTCTCTTCGGTGACGGCGTGGTGGCCGTCGTGCTCCTGTTCCTGGGCTTTAGCGGCGCCGATACAGGCGCCACATCATCCTGGTTGCTGATCAACTGGGGGTGGGGCTTCGCGGTCATGCTCGGTGTCTACGTCGCTGGCGCGATCAGCGGCGCGCACCTGAACCCCGCCGTGACGCTCGGATTCGCCTTGCGCGGCATTACGCCCTGGAGCAAGGTCGGCTGGTATATGCTGTTCCAGTTCCTGGGCGCGTGGTTCGCCGCGCTGCTGCTGTTCATCGAGTACAACACCGGGTTCACCTCGCTGGAAGCCAAGCAGGGCATCGTGCGCGGCTCACCACAGAGCGCGGGCGAAGCGAGCGTCTTCTTCACCAGCCCCCACACGACGCTCGGCGGTCAGGTGGTGCCGATCTGGAATGCCCTCTTCGACCAGATACTGGGCACGTTCCTGCTTGTCTACCTCATCCTGGCGATTGTGGACGCGCGCAGCTCGCCACCGCTCTCCAACCTCGCTCCGCTGATCATTGGCTTGCTGGTGGTGGCGATTGGCATGTCGTTCGGCACGAACGCTGGATACGCTATCAACCCCGCGCGTGACTTCGGCCCGCGCGTGTTCGCCTGGATGGCGGGATGGGGGGCGGTCGCCCTGCCGGGCGATGGTCCAGGATATTCCGCCTACTTCTGGGTCCCGATTGTGGGGCCGCTCGTCGGTGGCGCCATCGCCGCGTACATCTACCAGTTCACGCTGGCGCCCATCCTGGAGTCGCGGTTCGCCAAGGTGACCGGCGCCGAGGAGGTGGGGCGCACCGTGCGCGAAGAGCGCGAGGAGGAGATGCCCCCGCGCCCAACCGAAGCCTGACATGGTCGCGCGTGGGAGCCGCCGCCTGGCGTGGCGGCTCTCCGCGTGTGACAGGCGCGCGCCGCATGCGCGCGCCTGTCACACGCGCTTCGTTCGTCTGCGCGCTATCATTCTTCAGTACGGCGCCGCGGCGCCGTACTGGGGCGTGAGCGATGGCGCTATGGATGCGCTGGCTCCACGCGATTGCGGGCGCCATAGCGCCCAGCTGGCGCGCTAAGGAAGCGCAGGAGGGTGATGTATGCAGCTGTTGAACGCTGAAACGCGGTCGCGCTACCTCGACCGCATGGCCAGCGAGCCCTTCGACACGCTCGTCATCGGCGGCGGCGTCACCGGACTGGGCGTCGCGCTGGACGCCGCCGCGCGCGGCTACCGCGTCGCGCTGGTAGAGAAGGGCGACTTCGCGAGTGGCACCAGCAGCAAATCCACCAAGCTGGTGCATGGCGGCATCCGCTACCTGCCCCAGTTCGACTTCGGGCTGGTGCATGAGGCGCTGGTCGAGCGCGGCATCCTCATCCAGAACGCGCCCTATCTCGTGCGCCCGCTGGCGTTCGTCCTGCCGCTCTACGACACCTCACGCAAGCCGCTGGGCATCCCGATTGTACCGCCGCGCGGCATCGGCCTTGGCCTGATGCTCTCCGCCGGCCTGTGGATGTACGACCTGCTGGCCGGACGGCGCGGCATTGACCGCCACCAGCGCATCAGCCTCGAGCAGGCGCAGGCGCTCACTCCCCTGCTGAAGACCGACGGCCTCAAGGAGACCTTCGTCTACTGGGACGCCCAGACCAATGACACGCGCCTGGTCGTCTCCATCCTCCGCACCGCCGCGCAGCTTGGCGCGTCGCTCGCCAACTACGCCGAGGTGATCGGGTTCGAGAAGCGCGACGGCAGGCTCACCGGCGCCCGCGTGCGCAACACGCTGACTGGGGGCGAGCTCACTATCCGCGCGCGCCACATCGTCAACGCCGCCGGGATCTTCGCCGAGCGCGTCGCCATGCTGTCGGGCGATGAGTCGAAGGCCGCCGTCGCGCCGAGCAAAGGCATCCACCTGGTGGTAGACCGCGACCGCGTTGGCGTCTCGGATACCGGCATCGTTCTGCCCGAGACGGAAGATGGGCGCATCCTGTTCGTGATTCCCTGGGGCGATCGCGCGGTCATTGGCACCACCGACACCGGCTCAGGCGATCTCGACCATCCCGAAGCCTCGATCGAAGACATTGATTACCTGCTACGCCACGTCAACCACTATCTCAGCGTCACGCTGACCCACGATGACCTCATCAGTGTCTTCGCTGGCTATCGCCCGCTGGTGCGCTCGCGGGCAAAGCCTTCGGCCAACCTCTCACGCACACATGTCGTGCTGGAAGAGGACAACGGCATGGTGACGATCATCGGCGGCAAGCTCACCACCTACCGCCGCATGGCGCAGGACACGGTGGATGTACTGGCGAAGCGGGACGGCATGACCATCGCCCATCCAACGATGAACCTGCCGCTCTCCGGCGCGGTCAACTGGAAGCGCGCTCAGCGCGAGCTGGCCCGTCGCTGCGCCGCGCTGGGCATTCCGCCGGACGTCGAGCGCTCGCTGGAATGGAACTACGGACGTAACGCGCTCGACATGCTCGCCCTGGTCGAGGCCGACCCCACGCTTGGCCAGCGCGTGATTCCCGATCTGCCCTTCATCCGCGCCGAAATCGTCTACGCCTGCCGCGCGGAGATGGCGATGCGGCTGGATGACGCCATCGCGCGGCGCGTGCGCATTGAGCTGGAGGCCAGCGATCGCGGGGTGGACGTGGCGTCCGAGATGGCGCGGCTGATGGCCGGCGAGTTGGGCTGGACGCCCGATCAGACGCAGGCCGAGGCCGATAGCTACATCACCGCGATTCGCGGCAGCCTGGAAGTGGAAGGGCTGACGCCGGTGGGTGGGTGAGGCGCCGGCGATTCCCACGATTCCCGGCATGTGACGCGCAACGCGCGCAACGTTGGTACGTCTTGGTGTGTCTCCTGTTTGTGGGAGGTGGCATGATGGCTGTGGATGGCGCGCAGGCGCTGGCCTGGCTCCAGCGCGCCGCTGACGCGCTGCGGGCGAACCGCGACTATTTGACCGAGCTCGACGCCGCGATTGGCGACGCCGATCACGGGACCAACATGGACCGTGGCTTTACGGCGGTGATGGCCAAGCTCCATCCAGCGGACTCCGACGCCGCGCCCGCCGACCCAGGCGCGATGTTCAAGACGGTGGGCATGACGCTCGTCTCGACGGTTGGCGGCGCCGCCGGACCGCTCTACGGCACGGCCTTCATGCGCGCGGGCGCGGCGCTGGCCGGCAAGGAGACCGTGGAGGCTGACGACATCGCCACCGCGCTCGACGCCGCGCTGGAGGGCATCAAGGCGCGCGGGCGCGCCACGCGCGGCGAAAAGACGATGATTGACGCGTTGGAGCCCGCCATCGAGGCGTACAAAGCCAGCCTGGCGGGCGGTGCGGACCTTACCGCCGCGCTGCGGGCCGCCGCGGACGCCGCCGAGGAGGGTATGCGCGCCACCACTCCCATGCTCGCCACCAAGGGTCGCGCCAGCTATCTGGGCGAGCGCAGCATCGGCCACCAGGACCCCGGCGCCACCTCGACGGCGCTGCTGCTGCGCACGATGACCAGCGGCGAGGAGGGCGCCTGATGGCCGTTGGACTGGTGATCGTCTCGCACAGCCAGCGCCTCGCCGAAGGTGTCGCCGAGTTGGCGGGCGAGATGACGCACGGCGCGGTGAAAATCATCCCGGCGGGCGGCGCCGATGATGGCGGGCTGGGCGAGTCATTCACCCGTGTGCGCCAGGCGCTCGACGCCGCCGCCTCGCCCGAAGGTGTGCTGATTCTGGTAGACCTGGGCGGCGCCGCACTGACCGCCTCGATGGCCATTGAAGACCTGCCAGAGGAGCGGCGCGCCCTCGTCCGCCTGAGCGGCGCGCCGCTGGTGGAGGGCGCGGTGATCGCGGCGGTCGAATCCTCCATCGGGTCCGATCTGGAGCGCGTGGCGACGGCGGCGTCCGAGGCGATGAGCATGGATAAGGGCGTGGCGGGCCAGGCGGGCGGGTGAACCCGCGCCTGGGGAGCGGGCGGGTGAACCCGCGCCTAAGGGCGTCGCCGCCACGAAGGCCGCCTGCGCGGCCTGGGACGCGCCGACCATGCGGCGCCGCGGCGGGATATCAAGGAGGCGTTGCTATGTCTGGACCGCAGCCCTCGCTCGATCAGCTGACCCTGGCGGGCGTCGCCGCCGCTCCGGGCGCCGTCACAGGCGCCGCGCTGCGCTATGCCTCTGCCACCTCCATCCCTGGCCAAGGCGCCGCCCCAGCGGGCGACCCCGACGAGGAGCTGCGCGCGCTGCGCGAGGCGCTGGCGGTGGCGGCTGAGCAGAGCCGCACGCTGGCCGCGTCGGTCGCCGGTCGCGGCGCAACGGAAGAAGCAGGCATCTTCGAGGCGCAGGCCCTGATGCTGGAGGACCCGGCGATCATCGAGCGCGCTGAGGCGCTCATCACCACCGACAGGATGTCCGCCACCGCAGCGCTCAATCAGGCCGCCGAAGAGCAGGCGGAGACGCTCGCCGCGCTGCCCGACCCGCTCTGGCAGGCCCGCGCGACCGACGTGCGCGACGCCGCCCGCCGCGCCCTGCGCGTGCTCGCGCCCCAGGCCCACGGCGCGACGCTCGCGGAGGCGCTGGCGGCGCTGGGCGGCCCCGCCATCGTCGTCGCTAGCGATCTCACTCCCTCCGACACCGCCCAGGCGCCAGCGGAACGGCTGCTAGGCATCGCCCTGGCGCGCGGCGGCCCCACCTCGCATGCGGCGATCCTCGCCCGCGCGCTCAACATTCCCGCCGTCACCGGCCTCGGCCCGCGCCTGCTGGAAACTGTGCGCGACGGCGACCCGCTCGCCCTGGATGGCTCGACGGGCGAGGTGACCGTCCACCCGGACGCCGCGCGCATCGCCGCCATCAGCGGCGCGGCTGAGGCCGAGCGCCAGCGCGAGGCCGAGCGCAATCTGCGCGTGCTCGCCTGGCGCGAGCGGCCCGGCGCGACCCACGACGGCGTCCGCATCGCTGTGATGGCCAATGTCGGCTCCGCCGCCGAAGCGCGCGCCGCCGCCAGCGTAGGCGCCGAGGGCATCGGCCTGCTGCGCACCGAGTTCCTCTTCGCCGGGCGCGATACGCTTCCCAGCGCGGAAGAACAGGCCACGCTCTATGAGACGATCATCGGCGCCTTTGGCGTGGACCACGGCCCCATCGTCATTCGTACGCTCGATGCCGGAGCCGATAAGCCGCTGCCCGCGCTATCCGGCTATACCAGCCAGCTCGCGGAGGAGGAGAACCCCGCGCTGGGTGTGCGTGGTGTGCGGCTCAGCCTGCGCTTCGCCCCACTGCTCGACGCGCAGCTCGAAGGCATCGCGCTCGCCGCCGGGCAGACCGGCGCCGAGGTATGGATCATGCTGCCGATGGTCGCGACCGTTGAGGAGATCGAGGCCGCCCGCGAGGCGCTGGCGCGCGCGCTCAGCCGGATGGAGGCCAATGGGCTTGCCCCCCGCCAGGCCCTGGCGCTCGGAATCATGGTGGAGACGCCCGCCGCCGCGCTGCACGCCGAGGCGTTAGCGGCGCACGCCGCCTTCTTCAGCGTCGGCTCCAATGATTTGGCGCAATACGTCCTGGCCGCTGACCGCCTCAGCCCGGAACTAGCCGAGACGCGCCGCCCGGAGCAGCCCGCCCTGCTGCGCGCTATCCATCTGGCGGCGCGCGCGGGCGCGGCGCGCAACATCCCTGTCGCGGTCTGCGGCGAGATGGCGGGCGACCCCACGCTGGCCCCGCTGCTCGTCGGGCTGGGCGTCACCGAGCTGAGCATGGCCCCCGACCGCATCACACCCGTGAAAGAATCCCTGGCCGCCCACACGCTCGACGACCTGCGCGCTATCGCTGCCCGCGCCATGCGCGCCGAAACGCTCGCCGCCGCGCGCCGTGTGATAGACGAGCTGGATGGCCCGCGGCCATAAATGGCCGGAGCACGGCGCGCGGCAGGGCATAAATGCCCCAGAGGATTCATCCCCACCGGCGCGCGCCCCGGCCTTTCAAGGCCGGGGGATAGAACGCGTCCTGGAGTGCGACGCCGTGAGGTAACAGATTACGCGTGTACCTCTGAATGCGTGAATGCGACGTATTCGGGCAGCTTCTTGGATGCTGCGAGAGCGCGCATCCAGCGCTACCTCCTGCCACTGACGCCATGAAGCAGACCACGAACGCGCCCCCGCGCGATTCTCTCTACGCCGTCTTCTCAGCTGGCGCGCGTGGGAGGCGCCCTCGGCGTCTCCCAATTGGCCGCTCCCTTGCGGACGGCCCTCTCTCATTCTTCACCGCTTTCGATGGCTTCGATTACACGGCGCCCTGCAAGGCGCGCGCAGATCACGCCTAATCGGGTAATGTCTATTTGCGCTCCTCACATTCCGTATGACGTTCCTTGGCTTGCGAGGGAGGCGGTTTCCGAGGTATCCACAGAGCGGAGTGAAAGTCATATGGCGATTGACCACTGGAAGCAGCGAGCGGGGCAGCTCAAACGCGAAACCTATGCGCTCTACCTGGCGGCGCGTGACCCGCGCGTGCCCTGGTATACAAAGGCGCTCGCGATTTGTGTCGTCGGGTATGCGCTCAGCCCACTCGATCTCATCCCGGACTTCATTCCCATTGTAGGGTATCTGGACGACCTGATCCTCGTGCCATTAGGAATCGTCCTTGTACTCCGGCTCATCCCCCCTGAGGCGCTTGCGGATTGTCGCGAACGCGCGCAGGTCACGATGGATCGTGGGATAGCCGCGCACTCGCTCTCCGAGCGCATCGCTACGATCGCCATCGTGTTCGTCTGGCTGCTTGTTCTCGCGCTCGTAGTCATGCTGGCGCTGCGCGCGATTGTTCTCTAGCGCCAACCCCGCTGGGCTCGCTTCTATTCCGTCGCTAGCGCATAGCGACCGGGCAAGATAAACAAACCAGGAAGCCTTGCGCTGGTCGCATTGTCAACCACGCGCTTAGCTCGCCAGCAGCCGCTGGGCGAGGCGGTTCGCCAACCGGATGCTGTAGTTCTGCCCACGGTCCTGTGGATACACCTGGAACATGTTGGCGACATACAGGTTAGGGATGGGTGTCTCGTGCGGCGGAATGTGCTGGGCATATTCGCGCGTCACGATCGGCTGCGCGTAGGGCGCGGCGAACCCCCACATGCGCCTGATCCACCCGCGCTCGAAGCTGGGATTGAGCCGTAGGATGCCGGGCAGGTAGCGCGCCAGCGCCTCCTCAGGCGTCTCGCGCAGCACGGGATGATGCATCGGCACGTAATTGCCGAAGTAGACCAGCCGCTGGCCGCCGTACTCCTCCGGGCCGATGAAATTCGTGTGCTCGATGGCGTTCAGGAAGGGATAGCCCTCGTCGCCAATCGCCAGCCAATAGATATCGTTGGGCAGCAGCGGGCGGTCGAGCGAGAGAATCAGGCAGTGCGCGCCGTAGGCCTCGCCCCAGTCGTGGCGCGCGCGGTAGTCCTCCGGCAGGTCGGGCGTCAGGCGGCAGGTGACGCGGGTGGGCAATGTCGAGATAACGCGGGCGTAGCGCTCATCGCCCGCGGCGGAACGCACGACCAGCCCATCGCCGTCGCGCTGGATGGCGGAAACCTCGGCGCCGAAGCGCGCCTCGCCGCCGCGCTCGCGCACGGCGTCCGCCAGTCGCTCGTAGATGAGCTGGAAGCCGCCGCGCACGTAGCCGAGCTTGAGCGTGCGGTAGTGCGCGCGCGCCCACATCCACGGCATCGCCACGTCGCCCGCGCGGTCGCCGAACTTGCCCTCCAGCATCGGCTTCCAGATGACCTCATAGGCGCGGTGGCCCATCCAGCGTGGCATCCACTCCGCCGCCGTGGCGCCCGCCAGCGGCTCCGGTGACGGCAGGAACTTGAGCAACGCGCCGCCCGCGCCCAGCCGCAGGCGGTCGAGCAGGGGCAGCGGGGCGAGCGAGAGGATCGAGCGCGGGTCGCTATCCAGCCGGTAGGGCTTGCCGCCAAGCAGGATGCTGCTGTTGGGCGCGCTCCAGGTGAGCTTGTCGCCCAGTCCAAGCTCCTCGATCAGCGCAACGGCGTCGGCGTCGGTGCGGAACAGGTGATGATAGAACTTCTCCAGCCAGGGGCCGCTCTCGCCCTCCGGCAGGACCCGGAACCCGCCCGCCAGCCCGCCCGCCGCCGTCTCGCGCTCGTAGAGCGTCACGCGCTCACCCGCCAGCGCCAGCCGGTACGCCAGCGTCAGGCCGAGCGCGCCGCCGCCAAGAATCGCCGTCCCATCCGCTCCCGCCAAAGCTCTCCTCCGAACCTAATCTCGCGCGTTCCCGCCCGCGCGCCACCGCGCTGGCTCCCAGCGCTCACCGGGAGTATACCGCCCAACGGCGCCACTTTGGAGCGCGGTGCGCCGTATAGGCGTTATAGGCTTATGGGCGGCGCGATTTGAGCGGCCCGTAAACTGCGTTATAATGCCCTGGTTATCAATGCGTAGTGTGAGGCGCAAGCGACCGCCACCCAGCGCGTGTGCGAGGAGAGTATGCCAGATAGCACGACCAGCGACTCCCGCCAGTCGCCGTTCAGCGACGCCGAGATTGACGAGGCGCGCTGGCTGGATCCTACCCTCAAGACGCCGGTGACGCGGCCCGGCGCAGGCGCGCCATGGGATCGCGCCCCGCACGCGGGCAAGAGTTACTATGACACGCGCTGGCCGATGGTCAATCAATTGCTCGAGATCGCCGAGCGGCTGACGGGCGGGCGCGCGGGCGTGTTCCAGCGGCTCTTCACCTATCTGGTGATCGGTGGGACGGCGGCGCTCGTCAACCTGGGCGTCTTCGCGCTCTTCTACCACTTCGGCTCGCCCAAGGTTATCTGGTATTATCTGCTCGCCAACGTATGTGCGTACGAGCTATCCATCCTCGCGAACTTCATTCCGAACGACTACTTCACCTTCCGCTTCCTGCCCGGCCACCAGCGCAGCTGGCTGGCGCGCTGCCTGCGCTTCCATATGACCAGCCTGAGCGGCGTACTGGTGACGTTCATCATTTCGACGGTCTTCCTTCACCTCTTAGGGTTTCCCGCGCTGGTGGCGCAGGCGCTCGCGCTGATCCTGGCCGTCTTCTACAACTTCACCGCCCACCACCTCTTCACCTACGCGCGCAAGCATTAGGCGTCAGGCGGGCGGGAACTCGCCGCTCGCGGGCGCCTGCCAGGTCCGCAGGCTCTTGCCCAGCGCCAGTAGTTCCTTGAAGGCGCGGATGATGACCTGTGGCCTGGCGCCCGTCGGACTGCCCTTCGTACGCGGCAGATGCGTCACGGGGAACTGGATCAGCGGCACGCCCATGCGCTGGAACTTGACCAGGAACTCCGCGCTGACCGCCGCGCCCGTCGAGCGCAGCGCGCAGGCGCGGATCGCGCCGGTGGGGAACAGCTTGAACGCGCAGTCCACATCGCGGATGCCGCGCAGGCCAATCACGGCGCGCGTCGCCATCTTCCAGCCCCAGGCGTTCACCTTGCGCATGAATCCCTCGCTGCGGTGGGCGCGATAGCCGATGACCGCGACGCCCGGCGTGTCGCGCTCGGCGCCCAGAAATGGGGCGATCTCGCGGATGTCGAACTGGCCGTCGCTATCCATGAGGAACAGCCACTCGCCCTCGGCGTGGTCGAATCCCGCCCGCAGCGCGCCGCCATAGCCGCGATTGGGCCGGTTGTGGACGCAGCGAACCGAGGCGTCGGCGCGGGCCAGCGCGTCGCCGATGGCGCCGGTCTTGTCGAGGCTGCCGTCGTCCACCACGATGACCTCGAAATTGGGGCAGAGCGTGGCGAGCGTGTTGAGGCAGGAGGCGACCGTCTCGGCGATCACCGCCTCCTCATTGAAGGCGGGCAGCGCCACACTCAGGCGCGTCAGCGTAATGACTGTCTCTGGCGTGTCGAACGGCTCGGCGGTGAGGCGCGCGAGCAGCTCATCGCAGGAATACTCGAGAAGCTGCGCCGCCTGCGACCTGTCACCCGCGCTGGCGTGCGCGCGCCGGTAGCTCGCGATCAGCGCCGCGTAGGCGCCGGCGGTCGCCGCGACCGCGCCGGGCAGGGCCGCGATGTCACGCGCGATGACGCCGTGCCACTCGCTCGTGTCCGTATCCTCGCTATCGAGCAGGCGCGTGATCTCCTCCAGCTGGCGGCTCGCGGCCCAGGTGTTGCCTTCATTCGCCAGCGCCGCCAGCCCGCCAGACGCCAGGCGCCAGAAGGCGTCATCGAGCGACGCCGCTACCACCTCGCTGACCTCGCCGCGCATGTCGCCTCCTTCAAATCACATACGCGCACATGGTACGCTATCATGCCGCCGCCGGGCTAGTCCCAGCGCGAATTGGGCGGCGTGGCCATCCCTATCCCTATCCTTCTTAACTGGACGTTCGCGCCCGCCTCAAGTGTTCCCAAACCACGCGCGTAACACCCTGGCGCCGTATCGTAGAATGGCCAGGAGAGTTCGCCTGGAGAGGAGCCATCGTGGCCCGCACACTCGTTCGCACCATCGCGCTGCCGCAGGCTATTGCGCTCTACGTCGGCGCGGTCATCGGCGCGGGCGTCATTTTGCTGCCGGGCATGGCCGCCAGCCTCGCGGGGCCAGCCTCGATCGTCGCGTGGGGATTCGATGCGCTGCTCGGCGCAATGCTCGCGGGGGCATTCGCCGCCCTGGCGGTCCGCATGCCCGAGCCGGGCGGCGTGGCGACCTATACGGCGCGCGCGTTCGGCGGCGGCGCTGGAGCTGTCGTCGGCTGGATGTACTACATCGGCGCCGCGATTGGGCAGATCATCGTGCCGCTGGCGGGCGCGGCGTACCTCGCCGGGCCGCTGGGCCTCGACCGCACGGGGACGTTCATCGCGGCGGGGCTAATCCTGGCCATCCCATTGGCGGCTAACCTGCGCGGGCTGCGCATCAGCGGGAACCTGGCGCTGACGCTGGCCGCGATGGTGGCGCTTCTGCTGCTGGCGGCGTCGCTCCTCTCGCTGCCTCACCAGCGTTTCGCCGCGTGGACGCCCTTCGCGCCGCATGGCTGGGTCGCCGTCGGACAGGCCGCCGTGCTGCTGTTCTTCGCCTTCTCCGGCTGGGAGGCCATCGCGCCGCTGGCCGCGGAGTTCCGCAACCCGCGGCGCGATATCCCCCGCGCCACGATCTGGGGCGTGGCGCTGGTCACAGCGCTCTATCTGGCCGTCGCCGCCGCGACCATTGGCGCGCGGGTGTATGGCTCGCCAGCGGTGGATAGCGTCTCGGTCGCGCTGCTGCTGGGAGACGGGCTGGGCGCGGGCGCGAGCGCCATCGCGGCGGCTGTCGCGGTGATTGTCTGCGTTGGAACCATCAACGCCTTCATGGCGGGCGCGGCGCGGCTGGCCTACGGCCTGGCGCGCGAGCGCGCCGCGCCGGACTGGCTCGCCACGCTCGACGAGCGCGGCACGCCGATCATGGGCGTCTGGCTGATCGGCCTCTTCGCCGGCGCTGGCCTCATCTTCACGTACTTCGCCGACCTGAGCCTCGATTTCTGGCTGGCGCTGCCCAATACTCTCGTCCTGCTGACCTATATCCTCGGCATGGCGGCGGGCGCGCGACTGCTGAGCGGCGCGGGGCGGCTGCTGGCGGTCGCCACGCTGCTGATGTGCCTGGTCGCGCTGCCATTCACCGGACTCGCGCTCGGCCCCGCGCTGCTGATCGCGCTGGCGGCGGTGGGCTATCGCTGGGCGCGGCTGCGCCAGGCGCGCACGAGCGCCAGCGTGAGCGCGCTGGAAGTGGAGAAAGAGAGCGAGCCGGTATGACGGACGAACAGCGCCCAGCGGCCCGCGCGCCATTGGAAGGTATCCGCGTCCTCGACCTCACCCGCCTGCTGCCTGGGCCGTTTGCCGGGCAAACCCTGGCCGAGCTTGGCGCGGATGTCGTGAAGGTCGAGGAGCCAGGCCTGGGCGATGGCAGCCGCACGCTACCGCCATTCGTCAACGGCGTGGGACTGGCCTTCCTGGCGACCAACCGCGGCAAGCGCAGCCTCGCGCTGAACCTCAAAATCCCCGCCGGGCGTGAGGCGCTGTTGCGGCTGGTGGATACCGCCGACATCCTGCTCGAAGGCTTCCGCCCCGGAACGCTGGCGCGGCTGGGGCTGGGTTACGAGGCGCTGCGGGCGCGCAACCCACGCCTGATCATCTGCGCGATCACCGGCTACGGCCAGGACGGCCCATATAGCCAGCGCGCGGGCCACGACCTGAACTACCTCGGCTATGCTGGGCTGCTGGGCCACCTGGCGCGGCCCGGCGCGCCGCCGCACAACCCCGGCGCGCAGCTCGCCGACATCGCGGGCGGCGCGATGATGGCCGTCATCGGGACGCTGGCGGCGCTGGTGGCGCGCGGCGTGAACGGGCAAGGGCAGGTGGTGGACGTCGCGATGCTGGACGGCTCGATGGCGCTGGCGCCGCTGCTGATGTCCGGCGCGGCGCACGGCCTAACCGAGGCTATCCCTGGCGCGGGGCTGCTGACGGGCGCGCTGCCCGGCTACAACGTCTACCAGACGGCGGATGGGCGCTATGTGACGCTGGGAGCGCTGGAGCCGAAGTTCTGGGCGGAGTTCCTCCGTCGCGCGGGCCGGCCCGACCTGGAGCCACGCCAGTATCCGCGCGACGACGCCGAGCGCGACGCGACCATCGGCGAGCTTGCTGACCTCTTCCGCACGAAGACGCGCGACGAGTGGCTGGCGCTGCTGGCGGACGCCGACGCCTGTCTCGGCCCGGTCAACAGCGTCACGGAGGCGCTGGCTGACCCACAGGTTCAGGCGCGCGGCGTGGTAACGGGCCAGGCGGATGGCGCGCCGCTGCTGCGCTCCGTCCCGCTGCTCAGCGACGCGCCGTCGCGGCTGCTCGGCCCCGCGCCGCGCCTGGGCGAGCATACCGCCGCCATCCTCGTGGAGGCGGGCTACTCGCTCGATGAGATCACGGCCCTGGTGGCCTCCGGCGCGGCTCAGGCGGTGTGAGCGGCGAGCAGCGCTTCGATATCGGCGATGGCCTGGGTGTTGTTCTGGAACACCACGCCATGAATGCCGTATTCACCGGCTGCGGCGATGTGGCCCGGTGAATCATCGAGAAAGATCATCTCGTGGGGCTGGGCGCCCAGCCGCTCGCAAGTGATCGCATAGATGCGCGGGTCAGGCTTGGCGACACCCACCTCATGTGAGTAGATGATGAAGTCACTGATTTGGCTGAGGTAGTAGCGCGCTTCCTCTTCTCGCCGCGCGCCGTCGAAGCTGTTGCTGAGGAGCGCGGTCTTGTAGCGCGGGCGCAGGCCGCCGAAGTACGCGGCCAGCTCCGGGTTGGGATTGCCGCAGTAGACATCCCAGAAATCCCGCATGAAGGCGTCCATTTGCGGCTGGTCCCAGCCAGTGGCCAGGCGTACCTCGTCGCGCCATTCCGCTTCCGTGAGCGTGCCGTCGCCGCCGTCCTTGCCCATGCTCCTGAACCGCTCACTCATCGCCATGAGCCGCCTGTCGAGCTCTCCCGGCTCCATGCCGCATCGCATCTCCCACTGGGCCATCATCTCTGGAAACCGAATCGTAGGATCGCCGCCACCTGGAATGACCTCTAAGATCCCGCCAATATCAAAGACCACTGCGCGAATCGCCATGACCTGTTCCTTATCATAAATCATAAAGCGCCCAACAATCGCTCATCCCGCCAGCCAGTTGCCGCGCCAGCGGTCGGTGTGGGGCATGCCGCTGGCAGCGGCGTCCGCGCGCACAGCCGCCGCATCTACCGCGATGCGGCGTGGCTCGACGGTGAGCGCGCCGTCTTGCCAGGTGACGATGGCGTACTCCGCATAGTCCGCCGGATTGGTGATAGCGCCCGCAGCGTCCTTGACGATAGGCAAGCCGACGCTGCCGGGGTTGATGATGGTCAGCCTGTCGAGCGCGCGGACCATCGCGAAGTGGGTATGCCCGCTGGCCAGCGCCGCCAGCCCTGGCTCGCGCTCGATCCCATCCAGCGCGGCGCGCAGCGCGTCTTCCGGCATTTCGGGCGTCAGGCGCTGATTGTATGAGGCGGGCGAGCCGTGGGCGCAGAGCAGCGCCGCGCCAGGGCCAAGCTCGACGCGCGCCGTCATCGGCAGCGCCGCCAGCCACGCCGCGTCCTCCGCCGCCAGCGCCTCCGCCGACCATAGGTCAATCTCCGCCACCCAGGCGCCGAACTTGGCGTAGCCGCGCATCAGGTCTGGCGCGCGACCTTGCTCGCGCAAATCCACCGACGTCTGGTCGCAGTTGCCCTTCACCACCGGCCCGCCCAGCGCCCGCATGCGCGCGACGCACCCACCCGGGCGCGGGCCGGAGAGCGCGATGTCGCCGAGGCACACCGTCACATCCACGCCCTGCCGCGCGACGTCCGCCAGCGCGGCGTCGAGCGCGACGAGGTTCCCATGGATATCCGAAATCAACGCCACCCGCATCCGCCGTTCACCTCCTGTAGTGTCCACGTCCTTACGCCGCCTGGGCCGCCTGGGCCGCCTGGGCCGCTGGCGTCATATCCGCGCCCAGCCTCAGGCCCGAGCGGCGTCGTCGCGCACAGTATACGAGACGGCGGTTGCTCGTGCAAGAAGCATCCGGGCGGCGCCGAGCGCGACGCTCTGTTCAAGACCACGTATGGCGCCCGCTAGTGTGCCCCATGCTACAATTTAGGAAGTGTTGGCGTGGCGCGAGCTCCCTGGGCTTGCATGCCACATGGGCCCTATTTCAGGTTGTCTCGACGAATGAGGGTATTTCGTGCTGAGTGAGGCGCAACGCGCGCAAAACGGAAACGCGGCGCGGCAGCAAGCCGAGGGGCGTTTCTCCGAGTTTTCGATCCAGCCCGCGAGTCTGTTCCAGCCGATCCAGATGCGGTCGGTGACGGCGCGCAACCGGGTGATGATCTCGCCAATGTGCCAGTACTCCTGCGACGACCGCTCCGGGCGCCTGACAGACTGGCATCTAGCGCATTTGGGCAGCTTCGCGACGGGTGGCGCCGGGATCGTCTTTGTGGAGGCGACGGCGGTCGAGGCGCGCGGGCGCATCAGCCCATTCGATTCGGGCCTGTGGGAGGATAGCCAGATCGAGCCGCTGGCGCGCATCGCGCGCTTCCTGCGGGCGCAGGGCGCGGTCCCGGCCATTCAGCTGGGGCATGCGGGCCGCAAGGCGAGTGTGGATCGCCCGTGGAGCGGCGGCAAGCCGCTCGACCCGGCGCAAGGCGGCTGGCGTGTCGTTGGCCCCAGCGCTATCCCATACGCCGAAGGCTACCAGGCGCCGGAGCCGCTGACCACAGCGGGCGTGGCTGAGGTCGTGGAAGCGTTCGCGCTGGCGGCTGAGCGCGCGCTGGCGGCAGGCTTCGAGCTGATCGAGCTGCATTCGGCGCATGGGTATCTGTTGCATCAGTTCCTCTCGCCCGCCAGCAACCAGCGCGAAGACCAGTACGGCGGCTCGCTGGAGAACCGCATGCGGCTGACGCTGGAGGTCGTGCGCGCCGTGCGCGCCGTCTGGCCGGAGCGGCTGCCGCTCTTCACGCGCGTCTCCGGCACGGACTGGCTGGAGGACGTTACAACCCGCCCAAGCTGGACGCTGGCGCAGACCGTGGAGCTGACGCGGCGGCTCAAGGATGAGGGCGTGGACGCGATAGATTGCTCCAGCGGCGGCAACGAGGCGAAGGCGCGCATCCCGCTGGGGCCAGGCTATCAGGTCCCACTGGCGGCGGTGGTGCGACGCGAGGCGCGCATCCCGACAATTGCTGTGGGCCTGATTACGGAGGCCAGGCAGGCGGACCAGATCATCCGCTCAGGGCAGGCCGACATTGTCGCGCTGGCCCGCGCCGCGCTGCGCAACCCCCATTGGGCGTTGCAGGCGGCGCGCGCGCTCGGTCAGTCGGCCCCCTTCCCGCCGCAATATCTGCGCGCCGCCCGCTGAGTCCATATTCGTTCCGCTCACGCGCGCTCGGCGCCGCTATATCTGCTGTGCGCCTATGCGCACACCGTGCGCAGGGCCTGTCACAGGCGCGCTGTCCCGCTCACCCAGGAGACGCAGGCCAGACGCGGCGAGTAAGCGTTGATGATGTCCTTGTACAGCGTCAGAGAGGCAAGCCAGACTCAAGAAACGCCAGGCTTGCGTCTATCCGCGCGAGTAAGCCCGCCGCCGGCTCGCCTGTGCTGGAGAAGCGCGTCAGGAAGCTGTCTTCCGCCGGTTTGCCGGCGCCATCGAACATCGCGGCGAGCAATGTCCCAATCACCGCGCCCGCGCAGGCGCGCACGGCGAGGTCGTCTGGGCTTCGCCCCACGCGCTTGGCCATCAGGTCTGTGACCAGTTGGATCATGTTCGTGAACTGGTCCAACGTGCGCATGCGCAGTTCCGGAATAGAGAGGATCAGCGTCGAGCGCTCCAGCTGCCGCGCCATCTCCTCAGCGGGCAGCCTCTCGAATACGTCATGGATCGCGCCGCGTAGCGCCTGGATGGGGCTCAGACCGGCTGGTTGCGCTTCAAACGCGGCAATGAACAGCGGGTCGAGATCGTCGTACAGCGCCACATCTTCCTTGGAGGGGAAGTAGCGGAAGAACGTGCTGGGCGAGACCTCCGCCGCCTCCGCGATCTGCTCTACAGTGGTCGCCTCGTACCCTTGTTCTTCGAACAGCCGCAACGCGCTCCGCTGGATGGCGGCGCGCGTCTTGGCCTTCTTGCGCTCCCGTAATCCGGGCTTCGGTTGGTCATCCACTGATGACAATCGGCTCCTCCTGGCTCGCTGGCGCCGCCTTACCCGCTTTCGCGCCGGTCCTCCGCGATGGCAGGAACACGAGCGTGAGGAGCATCCCTATTCCGGCGATTCCAGCGGCTACCACAAGTGAGACATCCATACCATAGACAAAGGCGGCGCGGACCGAGCCAAGCAACGCGACAGAGCCAAGCTGATGGGCCACGGCCAGACCGCCGAACAGACCCTGCTGGACCGCCTTCGCCGCCGCCACAGGCAGTCCCGCTAGGTCCAGGCGCGCCATATAGGTGGTACTGAGCGCGCTCCCCAGGATCGCCGCGCCCAACGGCCCACCCATCTTCTGCAGCGCCTGCATCACCGCCGCGCCCACGCCGCTGCGCTCCTGGGAAAGCTCGGCGAGCGCCGCGGAGGCGGCTGTCGCCAGCGCAAGCCCCATCCCGGCCCCGACGAGGGCCATCCAGCCCGCGACAAAGCCGGCGCTGGATGTGGCGTCGGTGGTCGAGCCAAGCAGCATCCCGGCTCCGAGTAGCGCAAACCCGAGCGCGGTCGTGATCTTAGCGCCTATGATACGCGCGACGCGGTCAGCAGGCAAGGCGCCCACCACCAACCCGCCAATGAGCGGCAACAACCGGATGCCAGAGCCCATGGCGTCCGTCCCCACTATGCCCTGGAAATATTGCGGCAGCGTGAACAGCGCGCCGATCATCGCCAGCGCCGCGATGGCCTGCAACATCACGCCCCAGGTGAATGAAGGCGAGCGGAACAGCGCCAGGTCCACCATCGGCTGCCCGGCGGGTCTTCGGCCAAGCCAGCCCTCCCAGAGGAAGAATCCAGCCAGCGTCGCCAGGCCCAGCGCGATTGGAGCCAGCGCGCTCGTGGCGCCCCACCCGTTCTGGCCGGCCTCGATCAAGCCGTACGTCACGCCGATCAGACCACCCGTCGAGAGCAGGACGCCGACTGGGTCCAGCCCGGGGCGCTCTGGAGCGCGTGACTCTGGCACGAGCGCCAGGGCCGCGATCAGCCCAATCAGCGCCACCGGCACATTGAGCAGAAACACCCAGCCCCACCACTCGTTCGTCAGCAGCCAGCCGCCCAGGATCGGGCCAAGCGGCAGCGCCAGGAAGTTCGCCGCCGCCCAGATGCCGACCGCGCGCGGGCGCTCCTCTGGGGTGAAGAGCACCGTCAGCGCGGAGAGCGCCATCACGGTGACGCCCGCGCCCGCGATTCCCAGGACCGCCCGCGCCGCGATGAACGCGCCGGCCGTAGGCGCGTAGGCGCAGGCCGCCGATCCCGCCCCGAAGAGCGCCAGGGAGATGAGCATCACCTTTTTGCGGCCAACGCGGTCGCCGAGCAGTCCCACCGGTAGCATCGCCGCCGCCAGGGTCAACAGGTAGCCCGAGAAAAACCACTGCAAGTCCGACTCCGAAGCATGCAGCGCCGTGGCCAAGGTGGGTAGCGCTACACTGAGAACCGTGCCATCCAGGCCGACCGCCAGAACAGCCAGCATGAGCGCGCCGAGCGCCCACCACTTGCGTGCGCCTGTGTTGTTCATGATAGACACAGCCTTTCGCTAGTAAAAATCTTTTGGTATAATATATCAAATAATAGTTAATATCAATATTCTTAGCGGGGCGATCCAGGCGAAGGGGCTAGCGATGTTGAAGGGCGCACAGGTGCAGCGCGGCGAGACGAGCGAAGTGTGAGCTGGCTCACACTTCGACGCACATTTGGGCGGGTGAACATTGCGGGGGGCTAGGCCAGTTGCTATAATGGGGCGCGACCTTGTGTCATGCGACGATGCCGCGCATCCCAACACGAGACGCGTCCCGAACGTATTCGCGCAGTGTGTTCGTATGGTCGCGCGCCGGGTGAGATCAGGCGGGAGCGGGAGCCACTATGCTCGGACGGTTGCTGAAAAATCGCTACAAGCTGATAGACGAGCGCGGGCGTGGCAGCATGGCGACGGTCTATATTGGCCGCGACCTTGAGACGAACCGCATCTATGCCGTCAAGGCGCTCAGCCGTGAGGCTGCCGCTGACACTGAGCTGAAAGAGCGCTTTGAGCGCGAGTTCGAGCTGCTCAGCCGCATCTCCGGCCCGCATGTCGTCGCCCCGGTGGATTTCGGGGAGGACAAGGGCAGCCTGTTCATCGTCATGGACTACGTGGACGGCCACACCCTCAAGCACGCCGTGCTGACCGGCGGCCCGCTCCAGCCCAAGCGGGCGGTAGACGTGATCGAGCAGTCGGCGGCGGGGGTCGCCTCAGCGGCGGCGCGCGGCGTCACACACCGTGACATCAAGCCACAGAACCTGCTGCTCACCGTGGATGGCACCGTCAAGCTGACCGACTTTGGGTTGGCGCGCGCCAATGAATCGAAGGACATCACCGTCACCGGCTTCTTCGTCGGCACGCCGTTCTATGTCTCGCCCGAGCAGGTAGAAGACAGCCGCAAGGTAGACACGCGCGCCGACCTCTACTCGCTGGGCTGTGTCTTCTTCGAGCTGCTCACCGGGCGTGTCCCCTACGACGGTGACCACGCCTGGGACGTGGTGATGAAGCACCTCAACGGCCCGATTCCCTCTCTGACGGCGCTGCGCCCTGAACTGCCCCCAAGCTTCAACGTCTTCTTCCAGCGCGCGCTGGCCAAGCGCCCTGAGCAGCGCTTCCAGACGCCGGAGGAGTTCGTGGCGGCGGCGGACACGCTGCTTGGCCCTGACCGCGCGGGCACGCGCGCTACGCCCTCCGGACAGCTCGCCGACGGCGATATCGCCTCGCACGGGGTTGCGGCGTTCGTTGGCGCCAGCGGCCAGGTCTTCCCGCTCACGGCTTCCGACATGATCATCGGGCGTAGCGACGCCGCGCGCGGTGTGTTCCCGGCGATTGACCTGCTGCCGATGGACCCCTCGCAGACGGTTTCGCGCCGCCATGCGCGCTTCACCCGGCGCGACGGGCGCTACTACATCGAAGACCTCAACGCCTTCAATCGCACGCGGCTCAACGGAGCCCCGCTTGTCCCGCACCAGGACGTTGAGCTTCATGATGGTGATACACTTCGACTCGGCAATATAGATCTCCGCTTCGAGGCCCGCGGGCGATAACGGCGATACCAGGCGCCTTGAGCGGCGTTACGGAGGACGAATAATCCCATGGCTCTCGCATTTGGCGCCATTCAGCCGCTGATAGCGGCGCTGCCCGCCTCGAATAACGCCGCGCTGGTAGGGGCCGCTGGCGCTGTGGTCGTGTTGGCCATCCTGCTGGTGTTCGTGATGGTGTTGCGGGGCAACAGCTCCTCGCGCCAGGCGCGCGGAAGCGGCCTCGACTATGACGCTCAGCGCGGCCCGATTGGCCAGCCACAGCCGCCCGCCAGCGCGGACGAGGCATGGAGCCGCAGCGGCGCCGGCGCGATGGGCGGCGCGATGGGCGGCGCGATGGGCGGCGCGAATGCCCGCTTCGGCGCGCCGGATCAGGGCTTCGATCAAGGTTTTGGCGCGGGGCGCATGCCTGCCCCGTCACAGGGCCAGGGCTGGGGCGCTCCCTTCTCCGACCAGGGCGCGAGCGCGCAGCAGGCCAACCCATGGGGCCAGCCCCCAGCGGCGCCCGACCCCTGGAATGAGCCCGCGCCCGCGGCTGGCCGTGGCGCGACAGGCGCGAACGCCTGGGGCGATCAGGGCGGCATGGGCGGCCAGATGAGCGGTATGGGCGGCCAGATGAGCGCTGGCCAGATGGGCAGCGGCCCGATGGGTGGCATGGGCAGCGCCCCGATGGGCGGCACTCCGTGGGAGACGCCCGCCGCTGGCGCCGGCGCCGGGCCTGCCTGGGGTGATCAGGGCGGTTTCGGCGCTCCGCAGGGGCAGCCAGCCAGCCAGGGCGCGCCTGGTCAGGCCGCCTGGGGCGCTCCGCAAAGCGCGCCCGGCCAGCCCGCGTGGGGCGCGCCTCCCGCGCCATCCGGCCAGCCCGCGTGGGGCGCGCCGCCACAGGCGCAGCCCGACCCCGCCGCCTGGGGGGCGCTGCCACAGGCGCAGCCCGACCCCGCCGCCTGGGGGGCGCCGCCACAGGGCATGCCTGGTCAGGCTGGCGCGTGGGGCGCGCCGCAAGGCATGCCACCGGCGCCCGCGCCCAGCCAGGGCGGCGCGTGGGGCGCGCCGCCATCGCAGCCAGGCGTGGCGCCCGCGGCGCCGATGGGTCCCGCGCGTGGCGCGATGACCGGCATTCCCGCGCTGGTCGAGAAAGCGGGCAAGAATCCGGGAACCGAATACCCGCTGCGCAAAGATCGCACGACCATTGGCCGCCACCGCGACAGCGACATCTTCCTCGAAGACCTCGCCGTCTCCCGGCTGCATACGACAATCATGCGTGATCCGTCCGGGCAGTGCCTGGTACGCGACGAGAACAGCGCCAATGGTACCTTCGTCAACGGCCAGAAGGTCGCGGAGCATGTCCTGAAGGAGGGCGACGAAGTGCAGGTTGGTCAGACGACGCTGGTCTTCCAGCGCCACTAGCTCCCTATCCCTGGCGCCGGGAAGTCCGGCCAGAGCAGCGGCCAGCGCAAAACGGTGAAGTAGCGCGGAGAAGCGATAGTGGCAGGGCAAGGGGCGGACGGACGCCCGCACGATGACCTCATCGGGCGGGCCCTGGGCGGATGCGTCATCACCTTGATGCTGGGGCAGGGCGGCATGGCGCGCGTCTATCGCGCTCATCAGGAACACCTGGATCGCGACGTGGCGATCAAGGTGCTGCCGCCCTACTATGCCGCCGACCCGGACTTCGTCGAGCGGTTCAAGCAGGAAGCGCGCGCGCTGGCCCGGTTCGCGCATCCCAACATCGTCATCATCCATGACGCGGGCGAAGAGCACGGCTTGCTCTATATCATCATGGAGTACGTGCCGGGCGGCAATCTGCGCGACTATATGCGGCAGGGCCTCAGCCTTCCTGAGATCACCCGCGTCATCCGTGAAATCTCTGGCGCGCTCACCTACGCCCACGAGCGCGGCGTCATCCACCGCGATGTCAAGCCCGTGAACGTGCTGATGGATACGACCCGCCGCGCCGTGCTCAGCGACTTCGGCATCGCCAAGGTGCTGGAGTCCTCCGTCGGCGTCTCGCGCAGCGGCGCGGGCGTCGGCACCCCCGAATACATGTCGCCGGAGCAGTGTCGCGGCGGCATGGTGGACGCCCGCACCGATATCTACGCGCTCGGCGTCATGCTCTACGAGATGCTCACCGGCCATACCCCGTTCGAGGCCGACAACTACACCGCCCTCGCGCACTCGCACATCTACGAGCCCGCCCCGCCGCCCTCGCGCTACAACTCACGCATCTCCATCGCCGTGCAGTCAGTGGTGATGAAAGCGCTGGAGAAAAGCCCCGCCGACCGCTTCCAGAGCGCGGTCGAGATGGCGGTGACGCTGGAGCAGGCGGTGGCGGCCCAGGCCCCGCTTCCGCCTAGCGAGCGCCGCTCGCGCGATCCCCGCGATCTGCCTGACGAGAGCCCGGCTGGCGCGCAGCAGACGACGCAACAACTGGTCACCTGTCCCAAGTGCCGCGCGGCGAACTACGCCTCACAGCGCTTCTGCTCCAACTGCGGCCAGCCCTTCGGCGCGCCGCGCTCCGGGCCACCCTCAGCCCCGGTACGGGCCGTGCGCACGGGCGCGGTCCCGACCCCGGACGGCTACGGCGCGATGGGCGACCCACAGCCTAATAGCGGCTGGCTCACCTGCCCCGCCTGCCAGACACCCAACCATCCCGTCAACCGCTTCTGCACTCGCTGCGGCGCGAACCTGCTGCACGGCGTGGCGGGCCGGGCCTGCCGCAATTGCGGCGGACGCAACCCCGCCGGGACGCGCTTCTGCACCCGCTGCGGCTCCGCGCTGGCCTGACGCTCGTCGCGCCTACTCAGCGCGCCTACTCAGCGCGAGCTATTGCGCCCATTCTCCAGCGCATCCTCCATGGCTGGGATGAACGCCTGAACCGACGCGTCCACGCCCATTTCCAGGCTGCAACCGGCGGCGCGCACGTGGCCGCCGCCGCCGAAGCGCCCACAGAGCGCCGCCGCGTCGTAGGGCGCGACCGAGCGCACGCTGACACGCGTCCGCCCATCCGGCTGCTCGCGAAAGAGAGCGGCCAGCGCGACCCCCTCGATGTCCACCAGATAGCTGGGCAGGCCGTCGTCCATGTCGGCGGTGGCGGCGGCGGCGGCGAAGTCCTCCCGGCTAATGACAGCCCACACAATCCGCCCGTCCGCCACCGAGTCGAGCGACCGCAGCGCGCGGCCCCACAGCCGCGCCTTGGCCAGTGGCTTCATGCGATACATCGGCTTAATGATGTCCTGCGGTACCGCGCCCTGGGCCACCAGATAGGCCCCCGCCATCAGCGTGCGGTCGGTGGTGGCGTCGAACTCGAAGGAGCGGGTATCGGTGATGACGCCCGCCAGCAGGCAGACCGCCGCCTCGCGTCCAATCGCCACGCCACGATTCAGCAGCAGGATCGTGAGTAGCTCGGCGGTGGCGGCGGATGGCACGTCAATGATGGCGTAAGCGCCAATGCCGGGCGAGGAGATGTGGTGATCGAGGTTCAGGATGGTCGCGCGGTCGAAGAACGCCTGGTGACGGCTGTAGAGCGCGCCGTAGCGCGACAGGTCGCCCGCGTCGAGCGCGATTACGAGATCAAAGTCTTCGTCCGCCAGCTCGGTGACGATCATCTCGCGGCCGGGCAGGAACGTGTAGTTGGCGGGGACGCGATCGGCGCAAGCCACCACGCAGCGCTTGCCCAGCGGCGCGAGCGCGTGCGCCAGCCCCAGCGCGGAGCCGAGCGCGTCGGGGTCCGGCTTCTCGTGCGCCAGCAACAGGATGCGACTCGCCTGCTCGATCAGCTCCCAGGCGGGGGCGGCGCGCTCATCTGGGATGGCGCGCGCCAGAATCGCGCCCAGTTCTTCGCTGCGCGTGGCCATCTGCGCCAGCCGGGGTGTCATATCGCCCTCCGCCAGGGTTCCCAGTCTCCTCGCCCGCGCTCTCGCGCACCGTATGCTGTGGAATGTCTCAGACACGCCAGCGGGACGGCGGCCAAAGCCAACCGTCCCGCTGCTCTCGCCATGCCGCTAATCACGCTCCTCCGTGGCGGTAGGTGCGGGTGCGGGCGGCGCGGCGGGCTCGCCACTCACCTGATTGAGCAGCTCGATCACCCGCGCGCCGCGCGCGATGGACTCATCGAGCTGGAAAGAAATCTCAGGCACGTGGCGAATCGTCAGGCGCTGGGCCAGCTCGTGCCGCAGGAATCCCATGGCATGGCGCAGACCGCGCATCGTCTCGCGCTGCTCCTCCGGGCTGCCCATGACGCTGACGAACACCTTGGCGTGGCTGAGATCTTTTGACACTTCGACACCGGTGATGCTAGCGAAGCCGATACGGGGATCCTTCATCCGCAGGCGCATCAGGTCGCTCAGCTCATGCGTGATGACCTGGCCGAGCTGGTCCTGACGACGGTTACGCTGCTGCATACATCACCTCCAAACCCCGCGACATCTAGCGCGCCCACAGCGCGCCAGAGGGGGGCGTCGCTATTCCGCCGACGCCGGAGCGCGCCCCCTTGCGTCGTTAAGCATAACCCGCGTGCGGCATGGCCGCAAGCAAGCTGGGCAGCGGCAGACGCGGCCATTGATGCCAGGCGCGCGCGACATGGCGATGAACCCATCGGCCTTTCAAGGCCGGGAGCCCGCATGGAGCGGCGTCCTGTGACCTTCGCGCGGCTGGTTGCGAACGGCGTGGCGGTCTGGTATACTAGCCGGGTATCGTGTCGCATCGCGCCCACGCGCTGGCGCCTACTGGCGCGGCGCGCCGCCATATGGCCATATGGACGCCACAGGTCCCGACCAGAGAGGAACCATCCTAGCATGCCGAATATCTCCTCGGCCAAGAAGCGGATGCGCGCTGAAGAGAAGCGCCGCCTCCACAACAACGTAGCGAAGTCCACCGTCCGCACGCGTGTTACCAAGGCGCGCAACGCCATCGCCGCCTCCGCCGCCGCGCCTGAGACTGACGAGACCGTCCGCGCGGCGCTGCGCAGCCTGGATATGGCCGTCTCGCGCGGCGTCATCCATCGCAACAACGCCGCCCGCCGCAAGTCGCGCCTGATGGCCCGCCTGCATGCGGCGCAAGAGGCCGACGCCGCCAAGTAGCGCCCGTCCTTTTCGCGCGGGACAGCTGTGGCCGCATATATCCCAATCCAAAAAACGGGGAGCTCGCTCAAGCGGGCTCCCCGTCGCGCTGGCCCAACAGCCCCCGGTCAGTGCGGTACGTCACATGCGATGTGAGACTCGTTCCCGCCATCATGCGCTTAACCTCTGTAGCGTACAATGAGCGCGGGCTGCGGCCCCACCGGCGGACTCATCCGAGGGAGCCGAGGCGGAAAGGAGCCACGGGTCATCATGGAGATGTCAGACACCACGCGCCGGAACATCATCATCGTGGCGGTCGTCGTCGTGATCGCCGCGCTGGTTTTCGCCGTGTTCGCCACCATCCTTGGCTGGTGGCCGATCGTGGTGGACATCACCCTGGTCATCACCGCGCTCGCCAGCCTCGTCCTGCTCAGCTTCCTGATCTACGCCACGCTCTCGCTGACTCGCACCGTGCTGCGCATCCGCGATGAGCTCATGCCGACGCTGGAGGCGCTCAAGTCCACCTCAGCGACCGTCCGCGAGACGGCGAAGACGGCCAGTTCGTTCGGCGTCAATCCCGCCGTGCGCACGGCCAGCGCCGTGCTCGGCGCCACGGGCGTGGCGAGTGTCATCCTGGGGCGCGGCGAGGCCCGCAGCCGCGCCGCGCGCCGCCAGCGCCGCCGCCAGGAGTTGGAGCGCGAGCTGGAGCGCGAAGAGCGCGAGGCGTTCGCCACCGGCGCGACGCTCGCGGCTGGGCAGGCCGCCCTCGAAGCGCTCCCAACCGATTTAGCGCACGCGCCGCAGCCGCCGGAGGCCCGCGATGGTCATCGCTAACGCTACGAACGCCGCAAACTCCGCGCATGCCCTTGCTCTGGCCGCCGCTGGCCCCGTCGAGCCTGAATGGCTGCGGGTCGCCGGACAGATCGCGGGCACGATGCTGATGATCGAGCTGCTCATCGCGCTGCTGATCTTCGCCGCGCTGATGTTCGGCCTGGCCTATGGCGCCTGGTGGATGAGCCGCAATGTCGTCCCGGTGATCGGCCAGTATAGCGAGCAGGCGCAGCAGTATATCAGCATCGCCGAGCGCGGCAGCGACCGCGTCGCGCAGGGCGTCGCCGCCTTCTATGGCGCGCGCGTGGGCATCGCCGCTGGATTCAAGGCTTTCTTCATGCCTGCCCGCCGCCAGCGCCCCGTCGCGCCCACCCCACCGCCCGCCGCTCCTCAGCCGTGAACGCGCCCCCCGCCATCAGGTAGAATAGGGCGAGGGACCTCACCCCCCTGCCCCCCTCTCCTA
>DASTKI010000200.1:0-7402 GCA_035716045.1 Ktedonobacterales bacterium | reverse complement strand
CGCTTGGCGTAGCGCTCGGCCTGCTCGAAGATCACCAGGCCCAGCGGCACGAGGACGACGCCCGCCAGCGCCAGCGGCCAGATGTCATGCCACAGCGAGGCGACGCCGTGGCCCTGCTGGATGCTAGCGCGCAGGCCGTCCAGCATATAGGTGACGGGCGAGACGACCGCGACGGCCTGGAGCCAGCCCGGCAGCACCGACACCGGGTAGTAGACGCCAGAGACCAGCAGCATGATCGCGCGGATGATGTAGGCCATCTGCGCGCCACGCTCGGTGAACAGCAGCGGCAGGATCGCCGCGATCTCGCCCAGCCCGACCAGCGAGACGCTGCCCAGCGCCGTGATCGCCGCCGCCGCCAGCCAGTTAGACTTGCTGAGGTCGAGATGGAAGAACATGCTGATCACTATCAACTGCGCGACCATCAGCGCCAGCCCGTGGATCAGCGCGAAGACGCACGCGCCCAACAGGTGTGTCAGCCGGGCGACCGGCGCCATGAAGGTGTACTCGATCGTCCCCTCCCAGCGCTCGATCGTCACCGTCTCGGTTACGCTATCGAAGACGGCGCTGATGTAGCTCCACATCGCCGTGCCGATGGTCAGGTAGAGGATCAGGTTGTTGACGTCGGCCTCGGTGAAGCGCCCCGGCGCGGCGCTTTGGGCCGTCTTGGCGATGAACGTCACGCTGAGCGCGTTGACGATGTTATACGTGACCCAGACGATCTCCCACGCCCAGTAGCGCTTCGTCAGGAACCAGCCGCGCTCGATGAAGGCGTAGCCCTTCCCCGTCTCGGAGCGCAGCGTGCGCCCCCATGAGCGCGCCGCCGTCAGCACATCGCCCGCTCGTATCGCGGAAAGCATAGGTCCAATATCTCCTCAGTGAAACAAGCCCCGGCCCCCGGCGGCGACCGCCCGGGCGGGTAAACCCGCGGCTAGGGACCCTAGCGGGAACCCCGAACCCGCTGGGGCGCTTCGCTCCGCCCACCGTGCGCCGGCTCTTCATGGCCGCGTCCCCTCGTCCGCGCCGTGCGCTGGCAACTCATGGCCGCGCCTCCGCCCCGTCGCCCTCACTCGTCGTCGTCATCCTCTGGCTCCTCGGCCTCCCAGTCGCGGCCGGTATAAGCCATGAAGACCTCGGTGAGTGTCGCGGGGTGGTCGAGGGCGAGCTTCTCCGCGACGGCCGCCTTCAACTCCTCCGGCTCGCCGTCGGCGACGATGCGCCCGCCGTCAATGATCGCTACGCGGTCGCAGAGCGCGTCGGCTTCATCCATGTCGTGCGTGGTGAGCAGGATCGTCGCGTCGTGCGTATCGCGCAGCTCGGCGACAAACCGCTGCACGTCCAGCTTGGAGCGCGGGTCCAGCCCGGTCGTCGGCTCGTCCAGCAGCAGCAGCACCGGCGCCGTCAGGAACGCCCGCGCGATCGCCACCTTCTGCTGCATCCCGCGCGACATATGCTCCAGCGGCTGCGTGATGCGGTCGGGCTTGATGCCCAGCCGCGTCAGGATCGCGCGGATGTCGTCGCGCGCCTGCCCAGCGGGAACGCCATACAGCCGCGCCGAGTAGAGCAGGTTCTCCATCGGGCTGAGCTTGCGGAAGAACGCCGCCTCCACGCTCACACGGTTGATCAGCTTGCGCACGACGGCATCGTCGCGCTCGACATCATAGCCGAATACCTCGATTTTGCCGTGATCGGGCAGCAGCAACGTCGAGATCAGGCGGATCAGCGTGGACTTGCCCGAGCCGTTGGAGCCGAGTACGCCGTAGATCTGCTTGCGCTTGACTGTGAGCGAGACATCGTTCACCGCGCGCACGACGCGCTTGCCCGCGCGCCTGTCGCCCTTGCGGCGGAATAGCCGCAGTCCCTCGGACTTCACGAACCGCTTGGAGACATGCTCCACCCGCAGCGCCTCGTCCTGCTGGATGCTGACTAGCTCACTAGGGGTCAGCGCGCCCAGCCGGCCAAGCTGGTCCGTCCGGGTCTGGGGCGGGCGCGGCTCCTGGCCGGACCGCGCTGGCGTCACGGGACTCGTTTCGAGCATTGGGACTCCTCCTGCGCCTGGCTGAGATGACTTCTGGCCGCATGATTGAACCGTCTGAATAGCCACGTCGCTGACAATCAGGGGCTTCAGCCCCAATTCGCACCGTGCGCCGGCCTTTCAAGGCAGCGACCCCCTCTTCGCAAGCCTGGTTGGAGCGCCGAAGAGCAGATGGGCGCGGCGGGATATCTCCTGGAGAACAGCGAAAAAGGGCCACTGGGCGGAGCGCGCGCGCTGGCCCATGACCCTGAATGAGGAAGATGCGACTCGCTCTTAGAACCTGTTCTCGCCGCTTGCGGTGGTTCTGGAATCGCTACCGGCTCTGTTGAGGACGCTCGCCAGACTCAATAGTGATGGCGGACGGGAAAGCCGGTGATCTCACTCCAGCGGGTGGGCGCGCTTCGCCCCGGGAAGGTCCCCAGGGCGGCCCCGAACGCGGGGCGCAGGCGCACAGTGTGCACGCAGATACCCTGCATGCGTGTGATTGTGCGCATCATCGCGTTACCCACCAACGGTTCGCTCCACATCTCGCTGGATCGCCTGAACATCGTGCGCGCCACTAGCAGCGCGCCACAGGTCGAGTATGCTCCGCGCGCCACATGCCAAAATCGGCAGGGGCGCGTCTCAAGAGGAGTATAGCGACGCCTCCGTCCGCCTGTCAAGGCGCGCTCACGGCGCCTCGTCGGAGCCTGGGAGCGCGCTCATACGTGTTTCATCCGATACTCATCCGGCCAGGCTATGCTACGCTACCTACTGGCGCGCATCATGCAGGTTATGCCAGTCTCGCGAGGGCGTGAGAGGGCGTGAGAGGGATAGGGCGCGCCAACCGGCGCCACGCGCCAGCCGCGCGAGACGTACATGTGTGAGGCGCTCGGTGCGCCATTGCCGCGCGGGCGCGGCGCCGACCCGAAAGCGAACGCCATCAGGCTATGGATATCATACTGGAACTCGTCGCTACCTACGGCTATATCGTCGTGATGCTGGTCATCATGGCCGAGAGCGCGGGCGCGCCGCTGCCTGGCGAGACGACGCTGCTGATCGGCGGCGCGATGGCCGGGGCGGGACACCTGTGGCTGCCGGGCGTCATCATCGCCGCGGCGGCTGGCGCCATCCTTGGCGATACGGCCGGCTACTGGGTGGGGCGGCGCTACGGCATCCCGCTCTTGCGCAAGCACGGACGCCTCTTCCGCTTCGACGAGAGCAAGCTGCTTCAGGCGGAGGCGTTCTTCGCGCGTCACGGTGACAAGACGGTCTTCCTGGGCCGCTTCGTGCCGATTGGCCGCATCTTCAGCGCCGTGCTGGCGGGCGTCAGCCAGATGCATTACCGCCGGTTCCTGATCTGGAACGCGACCGGCGGCATCGTCTGGGCGAGCCTGATGGGGACGCTGGGCTATCTGTTTGGCCGCCAGCTCCCACTGATCGAGAGCATCCTCGAGAAGTTCGGCTTCGGCGTGCTGGGCCTGATCGTCCTGGCGGTCGTGGTCCGCATGCTGGTCGTCCGCCGCGCGGCCTGGATTCCCGCGCTGCGCGCGCTGGCGCAGCGGACCGCCATGCGCGTGGACGACTTCCGCCGCCAGGTGGCGCGCCCACTCACGCCGCCGCTGGCCCTATCGCCGCGTACGTACGCCATCGGCGGCGCGGCGCTGGTCATTGGCGGGCTGGGCGCGCTCGCGCTGCTGCTGATGTAGCGTGACCTCTCGTGTTAGAGCACGAAGCGCAGCGGCTTGATGACTCGCTCGCTCGCTTTCACGTACCAGGGCCGCGCGCGCCACTGGTCCAGCGTTAGCTCAAATGCGTTCGTCTTGTCCGACTCGAAGATCCGCTCCATTTGCGCGGCCAGCGCCTGGCTGAAGATCACGACGTTGATCTCATAGTTACCGACTGAGCTCAGACGGTCAATGTTCGCCGTGCCGATGGTCGCCACTTGTCCGTCAATCACGCACGTCTTCGCGTGGATCATCGCGTGTTGGTAGCCGAAGATGCGCACGCCCGCCCGCAGACAGTCGGTGAAGAAGGCGTGGGAGGCCCAGTCCGCCACGATATGGTTCGAGGTCCACGGAACCAGCACCTGCGTATCGACACCGCGCGCCGCGGCGGCCTTCAACGCTTCCAGAAGGTTGTGGTCGGGGATGAAATACGCGCTTGTCAAGCGGATGCGCTCTTCGGCGCCGTCAATTCCCGCCAGATAGGCGTCGCGGACGGGGAAGGTGAGCCGCAGGGCGTCGTTCCCGCGCACGGTGAGCGCTGGATCGAAGGGCCGCTTATAGCGCCGGTTAAGCCGGTCGTCGCTGGGGCCATACCGGTTCCAGAAGTCAACAAACGCCTGCGCGAGCGCCGCCGCGGCCGGGCCGGTAATGCGCAGATGGGTGTCACGCCACTCGGTCGCATAGGCTTGCCCGATGTTGTATCCGCCGATGAACGCCACCCGGCCATCTACGATCAGCAGCTTGCGGTGATCCAGCGCGTACCGCCGCGGGTCGAGCAGGTGGCGCGGACGGTGAATGGCGCGATACCGCAGCGTGTGGATGTTCGGTGGAAACGCTTTGAAGGCGCGCGGCACAACCAGATTGCCGAAGTCATCGAAGACCACGTAGACCGCGACCCCCTCATCGGCCTTGCGCGCAAGCCGTCGCTTGAACTCCTCGCCCACCGCGTCAGCTTTCCAGATGTAGGACTCGAGGTAGATGCTATCTGTAGCGGAATCAATCGCTTCCAGCATCTCAGTGTAGAGGACTTGCCCATAGGTGTAGATCTGGAGCGCGTTGCCATTGAGGGCCGTCTCAGGCAACTCTTCGTGCGGGAAGCTGGGCGGCGCCGCTCGCCGCCTGCGCCTGCGGTCCACCGCCACCAGCGCCGCTATGGTCGCCGCCTGCGCGGCGACGATCACCGCCAGCAGCGCAGCCGCCACCCTGACGATCAGGGCGGTGGGCTGCGTGGCGCGCTTCTCCGGCGCGGTCAGCGCGCGTATGCGCTCATTCCTATGCCTTGGGGCCAGAACCTCTGGTAGCGCCATTTCAATCGCTCCTCTCGCCGCCGCCTACGGCTCGCACGCCTCCTGACCGCGCGCCGGGCAGCGGACGCCATCACCCGCGATAGCAGGATGCTGGCCAAGCGCGACGGCAAGAGAGAGCGGGCTGTGAGATGGCGCGCATACACTCAGCCGGTGGGTCCTGCCAGGCAGGAAGGCGCCACGGCAGGCGCGCTCGCCTACACCGCGCGCCGGCCATTCAGGGCCGCGCCACCGCCGCCACCGCGCCCGTGCGCCGACCATTCAGGGCCGCGCCGTCCCCGCCGCAGTGGCGGCCATCAGGCGCAACTCGTCCAGCAGCAGGCGGGGCAGCAGAAAGCGCTCGCGCACCCGGTCCTGGCCGCGCTTCGCCATCTCCGCGGCGCCTTCGCGGTCGCGCATGAGCTTCAGCACCGCCTCGGCGCACTCCTCGGGGCTTTCGACCAGCAACCCGCCCGCGCCGTCAGCCATCTGCAGCGGGATGCCGCCCGCGCGACCCGCCACCACCGGCGTTCCCTTCCATAGCGCCTCTGAGACCACCAGGCCGAAGCCCTCGCGCACCGACTTCTGGATGATGACGTCCGAGAGGCGCTGGAAGGCGTTGACCTCGATGTTGCCAACTCCGGTGTAGTTCGAGAAGACATGGACCAGCGGGTCTTTCTGGCTCATGTCCACCAGTTGGTTGTAGATATCCCAGCCCTCGGGATCATCCAGCGCCATCGAGCCTACCAGCGCGAGCTGCAAATTAGGGATCCACTGGCGCACCAGCCGGTAAGCGGCGATGACGCCGAGCGGGTCTTTCCAGGGATCGAACCGTGCGACCTGCGTCACCAGCGGGCTATCCAGCTCGACGCCGATCCAGGTGATGATCTGGCGCGCGGTGCGCTCCGCCAGCGGCAGGTTCTTCGGGCTGAGCGGATCAATCGCTGGGGGGATCACCTCGACGCGCGCGATAGGCAGGTCTGGCGGCACGAACTCGGGCATCGTGAAGACGGCCACGTCGTATCCCGACAGATAACCGCGCATGAAGTCCCAGACCTGTGGATTGGGCGCGGAGGTATCAATATGGCAGCGCCAGATCCAGCGCGCATCACCCTTGCCGCGCATCGAGAGCAGGGCGACGGGCTGGGGGTCATGGACGACGACGATATCGCCGCCGACCTCCAGCCGCGCCGCGTTCTCCCTGCTCGTCAGCTCATAGGCTGCGGTTTCGTCTGGGGTGATGCGGCGAGCGCTGCCTTGCAGCCCGTTGTGGATCGCCTTGGTGGCATGGAAAAAGCGCTCGCCGCCGCTGATGACCTGCCACTTCGCGCGCAGGCCCAAATCGTTCAACAGCGGCACGACGGAGCGGAGCAACTCCGAGACGCCGCCGCCGTAGGGCGTCGCGTTCAGATGCAGCACGCGCAGGTTGCGCAGCGGCGCCGCCGCCTCGCGCAGCTCCTCCAGTGTCTCATCGGGCACGATGCCTCGGTAGGCGCGCAGCGAGCGCTTCCCTACATCAACCGTATACAGCATCGCGCGCGCTCCCCTCTCACTCTCGCGTCGCCGCGGTCGCGCCGATCAGCCTCACGGCATGAGCCGCTCTACCGCTCCGAGATAGACCTCGCTGAGCGCGGGATATTGTTCGAACATGTCATAGAGCACGTCGAGCGTCGTCCCGGTGCGGATGGCGAACACGGCGGGCTGAATCCAGTCGCCCGCTTCAGATGTCACCGCCCAGGCCCCGATCAGCACATTGCGCCCGCGATCCGCATGCAAGGTCAGCCGCCCGCCAACCTCCGTGTGCGAGATCGCGGTATGGATCGGCTGATATCCTGGGTGAATCGGGGTCTTAGAGAGATCCACCGTGAGCGAGGCCACATCAATCCCCTGCTCGCGCGCCTGCGCCAGCGTCAGGCCCGTCGCCGCGATCAGCGGTTCGGTGAAGGAGACGCGGGGGACGGAGGCATAGGACGCGGGGTGCGAGCGGCCCAGCATGTCATCGGCGGCGATGCGCGCCTGATAGTGCGCCAGGTGGATGTAGGAGTCCGCGCCGGTCACATCGCCAACCGCCCAGATGCCCGCCGCCGCGCGGCAGTGCGGGTCTATCCTGATCCCGTGCCTGACCATCTGGACGCCGAGACGCTCGAGCCCCAGACCAGCCACACGCGGTGTACGCCCCATCGCCACCACCAACGCCTGCCCCTGCACGCTCCGCCCGTCATCCAGGGTGACTACCCGCGTCCCTTCTGGGGCGCGCTCGACCCGCTGCGCGCTGCGCCCGGTCAGGACGCGCACGGCGCTGTGATGCAGGTGCTGGGCGATCAGCTCGCCGATTTCCGGATCTTCCTGGGGAGCCAGGCGCTCGGCGGAGACGACCAGCG
>DASTKI010000199.1:0-27086 GCA_035716045.1 Ktedonobacterales bacterium | reverse complement strand
GCCAGCATGAACTGGATGCCCTCAAAGGCCCCAATCGGCTTGCCGAACGCTACGCGCTCGCCCGCGTAGCGCACCGCCACGTCCAGCGCCGCCTGCGAGACGCCGACCGCGATCGCGCCGATATTGACGCGCCCGCCATCGAGCGACGAGAGGGCCACTTCCAGTCCCTGGCCGACATCGCCGAGCAAGTGGTCAGCCGGGAGACGGCAGTCCTCGAAGATCAGCTCGCCGGTCGGGCTGGAGCGCAAGCCCATCTTGCGCTCCAGCTTGCCGATACTGAAGCCTGGTGTGTCGCGCTCGACGATGAACGTCGAGGCGCCGCGCCGACGTGAGTCGCGGTCTGTGCGCAGCGTCACGGCGTAGAGGTCAGCCTCCCCGGCGCTGGTCACCCAGAATTTCGTGCCATTGAGCACCCAGTCGTCGCCATCGCGACGCGCGGTGGCGCGCAGGTTGGCCGCGTCAGAACCGGCGTGCGCCTCGCTGAGCGAGAACGCGCCAAGCGACTCGCCCGCCGCCATGCCCGGCAGCCAGCGCCGCCGCTGCTCCTCCGTGCCGAAGCGCGCGATTAGCCCGGCTACCATGTTGTGGACCGAGAGCCACACCGCCGTCGCCATGTCGGCCTGCGCCAGCGCCTCATAGATCAGCGCGCCGGTCAGCCGGGGCAGCGCCGCGCCGCCATGCTCCTCCGGGATGAGTAGCCCGGTCAGCCCCATCTCCGCCATCGGGCGCAGCAGCTCCCGCGGGAAGTGGTGCTCCTCATCCCATGCGTCGGCATGCGGCGCGATCTCGTTCTGCGCGAACTTGCGAACCAGGTCCTGTATCTCACGCTGCTCGTCATCGAGGCCAAAGAACATCGTCGTTCTCTCCATCTCGCATTGATGTGTATTGGCTGATTCGTACGTCAGGCTGACCGCTGGCTTAATCGTTGGGCTCGCCCGCCTCGCTCGCGGCGATCACGTTGAGCGGCTTGCCGCGCGTCTTGGGCGCGGCGCTGGCGGTGGCGATGGCCTCCGCGGTCTTCGCTGGGATGCCCGCCTTGCGGGTACGACCGGCGCTGACCGGGCCAAGCTCACCCTCGCCGGGGTAGACCAGCTTCGCTTCGCTCTCCGGCAGGATCGCCGCCACTTCTTTCAGCACCGCGTCGAGGAACTCATCTTCCGGCACGGACTTGAGGTACTGGCCCTTCTTGTAGATCACGCCCTTGCCGCGCCCGCCGGAGAGACCGATATCGGCGTCCTTCGATTCGCCCGGGCCATTGACCACGCAGCCCATCACGGCCACCTGAATCGGCGTCTGCACCTTCGCCAGCCGCCGCTCCACCTCATTGGCGATGGTCAGCACGTCAATCTCCACACGCCCGCAGGAGGGGCAGGAGACGAACGTCACGCCGCGCTGGCGCAGATCGAGCGAGCGCAGAATCTCGTACGCGACGGGAATCTCTTCCTCCGGCTCGGCGGTCAGTGAGACGCGGATGGTGTCGCCGATGCCATCCGCCAGCAGCAGCGCGAAGCCGACCGCCGACTTCACCGCGCCCGTCACCAGCGTACCCGCCTCGGTGACGCCGAGGTGCAGCGGCACATCCGAGGCCGCCGCGAACCGACGATAGGCCTCCACCATCGTCAGCACGTTCGAGCTCTTGAGCGAGACTTTGTAGTTCTCGTAGCCCAGGTCATCCGCCCAGCCGCAATACTCCAGCGCCTTGGCGACCATGCGACTGGACAGCTCCTCGCGCTCGCGGCGGCGCTCTTCGGCGGGGTCGCTGGTTACCAGCGTGCCGTCATCCAACCGGCGCATGCTCACCTTGCGCATCTCCGGCCCGCGCTCCAGCGCGTCAATCGAGCCGGAGTTGACGCCGATGCGCATGGCGATGTCCTTCGCCTTGGCGGCCTCGACGATGCGCTTGAATGTGTCGTACTGGCTGCCGGTCGCCTTGTCCTTCAGCAGATTGCCGGGATTGATGCGCACGGCGTCCACGCCTTGCTCGATGGCGATCAGCGCCAGCTCGGGGTCATAGTGGATATCGGCGATCAGGGGGATATGGATGCGCTGCTTGATCGCGCCGAGCGCCAGCGCGTCCACCTTCTCCGGCACGGCCACGCGCACCAGCTCGCAGCCGACGTCCTCCAGCCGGTAGATCTGGTCAACCGAGGCGTCCACGTCGCGCGTGTACATCGTGGTCATGGACTGCACCGCGATCGGCGCGCCGCCGCCGATGAGCACATTCCCTACATGTATCTGCCGTGTCTTCTTTCGCATCTATCTCTCCGGCGCCTCCGCGCCATGCCCGCCGCGCGCTCGCTCCACGCAGCCTATTGCATTGTATCCCGCATCGCCACATCGCCGCGCGCGTATGGGCGCCCGCTCCTTCGCCGCTCTCCCACTAAGAGATTCTAGCGCGCGCCGCGCCATGCCGCACGCACTCGCGTGTTTCTGGCGCCATGGACACAACGCCTGGCTCGCGGCAAACGGTATGCGAACGGGCAGTGAACGCAATACGCTTGTCGAGCGCTTAGCGCGTACAGCGCATTACAGGGCGCGGGCGCCGCCATCTCACGATCACTGGCGCTTGACGCCGCCCCGCCACCCGAGAGTGGCAGGCGAAGTGGCGCCACAGCACAAAACACAGCGACAGCGGCTCCAGATGGGAATATCTGGAGCCGCTATCTCGACGTCAGCGACAGAGGAGTTCGTAGCGTTTCGAACTCTCAACGCACCGTCTCGGAATCAGCTGGAAGCGGGAAATTCTCTCCGGGCGTCTAGCGAGCGGGCCAGGTTGGCTCGTTGGGCCCGGACTGCTGGCCAGATCCTGGCTGCGGCCCGTAACCGCTGCCCTGCTGGCCATAACCCGGTTGTGGCGACTGCCCATGGCCAGGCTGCTGACCATAGCCACTTTGTTGCCCATACCCGCCTTGCTGGCCATAACCCGGCTGCTGGCCATAACCACCTTGCTGGCCATAATCCGGCTGTTGGTCATAGCCGCCCTGGCGCCCATATCCGGGTTGCTGGCCATAGCCACCGCCCTGCTGGCCGTAGCCCGGCTGCTCATTCCAGCTTGGCTCGGGCGGGGTGTAGCGCGGCGCGGGCGCTGGGGCGCGGACGGCGACAGGCTGCGGCTCGGCTTTCGCGCCGCCACGGAAGAGCAGCCCGCCGAAGCGATGCAGCAAATACCCCGCGACGCCGACCGCCGCCGCCGTCCCGTAGACTGGGAGGAACGCGCCCGCGAGCAGCCCAAAAGCGTCGGCGAAGGGCGCGAACCGGTTGGGATAGAAGCGGCCAATCGCCCAGATCGCGGCGAAGAACGCCAGCACCGGCCACGCCGCATGCAGGATGGCCAGCGAGAGGCTCGGCAGCGGCTTCTTTCTACTCAAGAAGCCCAGCAGTCCGGCCAGCACGCCAAACAGCAGGGTGGCGCCCCAGAAATAGGGCAGCATCCCGACTACCCGCGCGTGACCTGTCGCTGTCAGCAGGTCAATCGAGAGGCCGGTGAACTGGAAGAACGGTTGCGCCCAGGTGGGCAATCCAGTGGACTTGACCGCTGAATTGTACTGCTCGGGGAAGAGCGCGAAGGTCTGCACGGCCTGCGTGACGCTATCGGGCAGCGCGAAGACCGCCGCCGGCCCGCCGTCATAGAACGCGTTCGCTACAGAGTGATAGATGGCATAGACGCCGTGCTGGTAGTCTAGCCCTTTGATGACTGAGCCCGCGACAGCCGGCTTGATAAAGGTGATCTTCAGCGACTGGTCGGGATGGGCGGTCGCCGCCGTTTCCAGCGTGGCGTAGCCCGACTGGCTCAGGCCGAGATGCTGCGAGACCAGCCAGGGATTGAGCGCCTGCGCGCCTAGATCAGCGACCAGCCCCGTCGCGGTCGCCCGGCTGGAGACGAGCGAGAGCGAGGTGATCCACAGGGCCGTCAGCAACGCGATGCCGAGCAGGGTATGCGCGAGTTTGTGGAGCAGTCCCATGGGGACGCCATCCTTCCTGGCGCGCTGGGCGGCTCAGCGGCGCCGCCCGCATGCGCGCCATCAGGACAGCGGCGGCGACCGCCGCCACTCTAACGCTATCGCGCCGGTCTGTCAATGCGCGGTGATGCTGGAAACGACGTGGAGCGACGCAAATGTGACGAATTACCAGCGGGCATTACCAGACGGAGCGCAGGAACTCAAGGATGATGCGGTTGAACTCCTCCGGCTCGTCCATGTTCGGCACGTGGCCCAGCCCCTCCATCATCACCTTGCGCGCGCCGGGGATGCCGTTGGCGATGTCGTCCGCTGTCGCCCGCACCTCGGATACGTCGCCGCTGCCGACGATCACCAGCGTCGGAATAGCGAGTGTCCCCAGGCGCCCAATCGCGGGCGGATCGAGCGGCGTGAACTCGACGCCCTCCCATTCACCCGCGAAAAAGCGCCGGTTGTTGTTGGTGTTCATCTCCAGGAAGCGCTGGCGCACCGAAGGCTTGACGTCGGGGGCGGCGCGCGCGAAGCCATCGCACCAGACGCGCGCCTCGAGCTCGTTCAGCCGCGCCGCGTCGCCCGCATTCTGGGCCTCGATAGCCTCCTTGAAGAGCGCTTCCTCCTCTGGCGTCATCACGTGCTCGGCGCCGCTGAGCCCTGACCCGACCGTGATCAGCGCGCCCACTCGCTCGGGATGCGTCACTGTGAAGTCAATCGCCGCCGCGCCGCCCATCGAGCAGCCCATCAGCGCGGTGCGCTCCACGCCCAGCGCGTCCAGCATGCCACCGATGTCCTCGGAGAGCGAGGCTTTGCCAGGCTTGGTCTCCGACTGGCCATAGCCGCGCATATCGAAGCGGATCACGCGATAATGCTCCGCGAGCGCTGGGACCTGCTCATCCCACTGGCGATGATCGGTGACGCCCGCGTGGACAAGCGTCACCGCCGGGCCGGAGCCCGTGTCCTCATACCACAGCCGCGCGCCGTTGACTGTGACAAATCCCTGTGACATGTACGATCTCCCCCTCCGTCTGACTATTTCCTCACGCTATGACAGCTTGTCGGCGAGTTCCTGATGGCCCGCCTCCTCCGCGAGATCGCAGGCGGTGAGGTCTTTATCGGTGACGAGCGACCTGCGCGCCCCGCGCGAGAGGAGCAAGGTCGCCAGTTCCGCGTCACCATTCTGCGCCGCCTGGTGCAGCGGTGTGAATCCGCCATGCTGCCGGGCGTTCACCTGGGCGCCCGCATCCAGCAGCGCGGCCACCATTGCGGCGTTGCCCTTATTCGCCGCCGCGGCGTGAATGGGCTCGTTGTCCAGGCCATTCCAGGAGTGCGCGGTGACGTTGGCGCCCGCCGCCAGCAGCGCCCGCGCCGCCTCGATCTGGCCGAAGTGCGCCGCCAGATGCAGCGCCGTCCAGCCGTCCGCGCTGTATGCGCGGACGGCGGCGGGGTCCTGGGCCAGCGCCGCGCTGAGGGCTGGGATATCGCCAAGCGCCGCCGCCTCGAAGATCGTCGTGGTCGCCCCCCGCTCGCGCAGCAGCGCCACGATCTCAGGATGGCTTCCATAGATCGCTGCCATCATCGGCGACTGCCCGTCGGGGTCCCTCGCGCCCGCGAGCGCCGGGTCCGCCTCCAGCAGCGCCCGCGCCGCCTCCAGGTCGCCCTGCTGCGCCGCGTTGATCAGCGCTCCGACATTCGCTCCAGCCTGCCCACTCGTCGCCTCACTCGACATGCCCTCGCTCCATTCACTCGCCATGGACACGTAATCCAGCATGGCTCACGCTCAGCCATCACACACGCTGACGTCACCAACGTCCTGTCTGCATGATCTACAATCCGCGCGCCCACCCCCGAATCGGCAGCGCGCCTTCTCACGTTTCTACGCGCCCGTCTCGAAGTCCGCCGTATGCTCCGCGTAATGCTCCCACATGTCGTAGCGTACCCACAACGCCAGCCGCTCGCCTTCTGTCCAGGCGTAAAGGCCGGGCGTGAAGAGCCGCTCCTCGCTGAGCGATTCGACCAGCGCCCGCGTCTCGATGAACGCCGCGCGCGACTCGGCCATCGCCTCCGCCAGTGAAAGGGCGCGGGCGGCTTCCATGTCGCGGATGTTCAGCTCGTCCATCCGCTCCCAGGTGTAGCCCGGCTCGGGGCGCTCCGGTGTCTCGCCGCGCAGGCTCGTCTGGATGTCGCGCGCCAGCCGCCGCTCCCAGACCGCCACATGCCCAGCGATATCCCGCGCGCTCCAGCCGTCATCGCGCAGCGGCGCCTCCAGATCAGAGACCGCCGCCAGCGCCGCGTCGAAGCGCGCGCGCGTCTCATCTATCCGGCGCAGCAGCGACGCCTTGTCCCGTGGCTCCTCCGGCTCCGCGCCGCGCTCTCCCGCGCTCGCCATCTGTGCCTCCAGTCAGCGCGTCGGCCATCGCGGGCGCCTCGCGGGTGTCCGCCGCGCCCCAGAGCGTCGCGCTGTCCCATACTGGCCCCATCCCTGGCGGCGCCACCTGCGGCGCGACGTTGGACAAGCCTACCTCGCGCAGTCGCTCGCGCAAGTAGGCGCGCGCCAGGTCGGGCGTATTGTTCGTCCGGCTCAGGTGCGCCAGCCAGACCCAGCGCGGCGAGTCGTCGAGCACGCGCAGCAGCGCCTCGCCCGTCTGGTCGTTGGCCAGGTGGCCCGTCGGGCTGAGGATGCGCTGCTTGAGATGCCAGGGGTACGGGCCGGAGATCAATCGCTGGCGGTCGTGATTCGACTCCACAACCAGCAAGCTCGATTCGACCATCGCTTCGATGATCGGCTGGTCAATGACCCCGGTGTCGGTCACCAGGCAGACACGCCACGCGCCCGACGAGATGACGTAGCCGCACGGCGCCACCGCGTCATGCGAGATGGGAAAGCTGCGCGCCGTCAGCGAGCCGACCGTGGCGGTGCGCCCAACCGCCATCTCCACCCGTTCCGCCGCGCGTCGCGCCTCAGGCTGGTAGCTTCTCGCCTCGCGCTCCATCACCGCCACCAGCGTGCGTGGGTCGGCGATCAGCGCCGCGCCATACTGGCGGGCGAAGGTCATCGCGCCGCAGGCATGGTCGTTATGCTCGTGGGTCAGGAAGATGGCGCTAACGTTCTGTGGCGCGACGCCCACCTGCCGCAGACGGCTGACCAGCGCGCGGGCGGGGAAGCCCGCGTCCACCAGGACTGCCGTCTGGCCAGCCTGGACGAGCAGCGCGTTGCCGCTGCTGCCGCTGCCCAGCGAAACCACTCGCACTGGCTGGCCTCCTCCCGCCGCGCCCAGCGCGCCCGCCGCGCCGCGCTTTCCCCAATCCTACCGCCCACGCCCGCGCGGCGGCAAGCGGGTGAGACACATCTCTATCTTGACATATCTCTGAGACATCGCCTATCTCGGTCATACAAGCTCACTACAGCGACGGCGCGGCGCTACTGTCGCGCGTAGCCTTTTCAAGGAGGACTGGCGAGAAATTTGGCATGCGCTGTGCTACGCCGCAGGCGGCTTGCCTTCTATTCTGCGACGTCGAAGCCCATCATTCGATCTGGTCGCTAGAGCCCGGAGGAAACACGGGCCGCTCAGCGCCACGAGAGGAGTTGTAGGTCGTGCAGTTAGAGCATGTGGCGCTGGGAGGCGCCATAGCTCCTTCTTAGCGGTGGAAAATGAGGCCACAAAATGAAAAAGCGCACATCCCGGGCGTTGACCTGCCTGGCGCTGATCGCAGTGGTCACCGTTTTATCGCTCACAAGCAAACCAGTTCACGCCATCGGTCTTACCACCTACACTGGCGTCATTGAGGGGGCAGCCTACCTGGTTCAGATCCCCGAAAACTGGAACGGAACTCTCCTCCTCTACAGCCATGGCTTTAGAGAAACGCCAGGCGCGCCTAATCCAGCGGAAGACGCTCCCGACGCTGGCTCCCATGACTACCTGCTGGCGCAGGGTTATGCGCTGGCTGGGTCCTCCTACAGCAGCGGGGATGGTTGGGTGGTTGAGCAGGCGCTCCATGACGACTTCGCCTTGCTCGACTACTTCGACGAACATTTCGCGAACGGACATCTGACCCGCACGATCGCCTGGGGAAACTCGCTGGGCGGGATGGTTACAGCAGGGCTCGTGCAACGCGATCCAAGCCGGTTCGCTGGAGCGCTGCCGATGTGCGGCGTGCTCTCTGGCGGCGTCGGGACGTGGAATAGCGCGCTTGACGGAGCGTTCGCCTTCAAAATGTTGCTGGCGCCGAACTCGCCAATACAAGTGACAGATATTACGGATCCGGCGACAAACTACGGGATCGCAAAGGCAACGCTTGAAGCCGCGCAAAACACGCCTCAGGGACGCGCCCGTATCGCGCTGGGCGCCGCCTTGTCAGACATTCCTGGCTGGTTCGACCCATCCTCACCCGAACCAGCGAGCACTGACTATGTGACGCAGGAGTTCAACCAGTACCTGTATGATGACAGGATTGACTTCGCCTTCGCCTTCTTCTGGAGAGCCAACGTGGAGCAGCGCGCTGGCGGCAATCCGTCGTGGAACACTGGGGTGAACTACTATAAGCTGTTCAGCCAGTCCATTGACTACCAGGAGGTAAAGGCTCTCTATGCGCAGGCAGGTCTCGATCTCGATCAGGACCTCGCCAAACTCCAATCCACACCACGCATCGCCGCGAACGCCAACGCGGTACAGTACCTGAGTGACAATATCAGCTATAACGGGCAGATCAGCATTCCCGTGCTGACCATGCACACCACCGCTGACGGGCTGGTAGTCAGCCAGAATGAGCGCGCATACTCCAGTGTGGTGCGCGCGGAAGGAAATGGCGCACTGCTGCGTGAGGTCTTTGTGCACCGCGCGAACCATTGCTCGTTCACCCCGGCGGAGTCGATCACCGCCTTTCAGACGCTGATTCAGCGGGTCGACACCGGCAAGTGGGGCGGCTCGACTGATCCAGTGTTAATGAATCAGGAAGCCAGCGCTCTGGGTTCGGCGCTCAACGTCGCGCCTCCGGCGTTTGTGGAGTTCGCGCCGACGCTCTTCCTGCGTCCGTACAATCTGAACTAGCGTGTGGTGAGCGCCGCCGCTGTCTCGCGTTTCCGCGCTCCCTGGACATGAGCAAGGCTCCAGCGCATGTGCGCTGGAGCCTTGCTGTTGCCCTCTATTCACGAGGGACTTCGCCTTCTACCGAGGGACTTCGCCTTTTACCGCGCAACCGACTCCGCGCCCAGCCGCTCGGAGACGAACATCCCTGGCAGCGGGAAGCGCGCCGCCAGCGCGATCACGCGCTCGCGCGTCGCATCGAGCGTCGCGGGATCGTCACGCCCGGTGATGGCGTCGGCGATCAGACCGGCCACCTCGCGCATCTCCGCCTCGCCAAAGCCGCGCGTCGTGATGGCGGGTGTCCCCAGCCGCACGCCGCTGGTGCGCACCGGCGGCTCGGGGTCGAAGGGGATGGCGTTCTTGTTGGCGTGGATGTGGACGCTCTCCAGCGCGGCCTCCGCGTCGCGCCCGGTAGCGTTGAATGGGCGCACGTCCACCAGCATTAGGTGGTTGTCGGTGCCGCCGGAGACCAGCCGCAGCCCATGCTCCGTCAGCCCGGCGGCCAGCGCCTGCGCGTTGTCCACGATCCGCTGCTGGTATACCTTGAACTCCGGGCTGAGCGCCTCCTTGAAGGCCACCGCCTTGGCGCCGATGATGTGCTCAAGCGGGCCGCCCTGCGTGCCGGGGAAGACGCCCTTGTCAATCTTGGGCGCCAGCTCCTCGGTGCAGAGGATGATCGCGCCGCGCGGGCCGCGCAGCGTCTTGTGGGTCGTGGTTGTCACCACATGGCAGTGCGGGATCGGGCTGGGGTAGAGACCAGCGACCACGAGGCCCGCGACGTGCGCGATGTCGGCCATCAGCAGCGCGCCTACGCTGTCGGCGATCTGGCGGAAGCGGGCGAAGTCGAGCTTGCGCGGGTAGGCCGAGAAGCCGGCCACGATCAGCTTGGGCTTGTGCTCCTGGGCTAGCCGCTCCACCTGCTCATAGTCCACCGTCTCGGTATCGCGGTGAACGCCATAGGAGACGAAGTTGTAGAGCTTGCCGGAGAAGTTGACCTTCGAGCCGTGGGTCAGGTGGCCGCCCTGGTCCAGGGCCATGCCCAGGACGGTATCGCCCGGCTGGAGCAGCGCCAGATAAACGGCGGCGTTGGCCTGCGCCCCGGCGTGTGGCTGCACGTTGGCATGCTCCGCGCCAAAGAGTTGTTTCGCCCGCGCGATGGCCAGCCGCTCGACCTCGTCCACCACCTCGCAGCCACCATAGTAGCGCTTGCCCGGCAGCCCCTCGGCGTACTTGTTCGTCAGCACACTGGCCGCCGCCTGCTGCACCGCCGCGCTGACGTAGTTCTCCGAGGCGATCAGTTCGATGCCCTGGTACTGGCGCCGTTCTTCCTGGCGGATGAGGTCCGCGATCTCGGGGTCGGTGGCGATGAGGTCGGAATAGAAGCCCATACTGCGCGCTCCCATGCTGAAGGCGTCGCCGGTCGCGCCGGTCGCGCCGTTTCGTATCATACATGGGCGCAGGCCACATATGCGGGCGCGCCCTGCCGTGGGATAGTATACCATCCACTGGCCGCCGCGCCTGCGCCGCATGGCGTAAGCGGGCGCGCGCCTGGTAGGGAGCCGTGGCGAAGTGCGGACTGCTGGAATTATCCGATTCCACGGCGCCGCACGGGTGGATACGACGCCGCGGGCGCTGGCGGGTGGCCGCCAGCGTAGCCACCTTTCCCGGTCGCGTCAGGAGCTACCTGCTCATCGGCGGCTATGCCAACCTGGCAGCCGGGCACGCCGGATGAGGCGCTCTGGTATGTCATGGTACCCAACAGGCGGGGAGTGTGCGCCATTTGGTACACTGTACGTCAATGATGAGTAGAGGAATGAGCATCCTAGAATATACAGGCATGTGGCGGACGCATATGTCTTGAGCCCCGCCCAAGCCCGTATGATGACACTGCCCGCGCCCGCCAGCCCCCGCCTCCCAGGAGATCCGCCATGGAATCACCGCTCTCCGTGTCGCGTCGCTCAGTTGCTCACCAGACCATTCCCCCGCGCATCCTGATCGTGGATGATATAGACGCCGATGCGCGCGGGCTGAACAACACCATGACCAGTCGCGGCTATGATCTGAAGGTCGCCTCCCTGGCGAAGGAGGCGCTGGCGATCGCCAAGTCCTGGAAGCCACAGGTGGCGATCCTGGATGTGAACATCCCCGACATGAACGGCCTGGACCTGAGCCAGCGGATCAAAGACTGCGCAGACAACCCCATCGTCATCTTCGTGACATCGGATGGCTCGACCGAGATGCGGCGGCGGTGCTTCCAGGCGGGTGATGATTATCTGCCCAAGCCCTATGATGGCGAGCAGTTGGTGCTGACGATTCAGAGCAGACTGCGCCGGTACGATGAGGATAGAGGCGCGGCGGCGGATGGCAAGCAGTTCACACTGCCGATCAACCCGGTCGCGGGTCCCTTGCATCTTCCGGATGGGCGGGCCGTTATGCTCACGGTGACCGAGGCGCGGCTGCTCAGCGCGCTCGCCAGCCGGGCGGGCGAGACGGCGTCGCGCGAGTTCCTGATGGAGCAGGTTTGGGGCGACGAGTATGAGGTCTATGGCGACTCGCTCGACAGCTACATCTTCCGCCTGCGGAGGAAGATCGAGCCCGACCCGAAGCGCCCCCGCATCATCATCACCAAGCGATGCGAGGGCTACCTGCTCGACTTGGGCGCGCTGCGGCGTCTGCGATGACGAGACGCGACGCCGCGCCTGGCGCCTCTCCCGGCGTTGCGCCGAACGACTCTCCCGGCGGTTCTCCCGGCGCGCGCCGCGAGCGAGCGGGGCGGTCGCTGGCTGGCTCGACGCGCGTGCGGCGCACCTTCGCCTACCGGGTCAATCACGCCTTGCGCGGCGATATTCAGGCGGTGCGGGCGGCGCTGGGCTCCGCGCTGGAACAGGTCAGCGCCGCCCCGCCGCCCAATCCGACGCGGGAGGCGCTGGCGTGGGTGGAGGACGCGGTGGCTCGCCTGGAGCGGCGCGCGCTGGACATCGCGCTGCTGACGCAGGCTGAATCGGGAGAACTGGAGCTGAACCGCCAGACGCAGCGGCTGACGTGGGTGGTGAAGGAAGCCATCGCAGCCTGGGAGGATAGGGCGGCCATGGACAAGATCACGCTACGGGCCGATCTGGGGGCATGCGATGCGGCGCGGGCGGCGCTGGACCGGACGCTCATGGTGCGGGCGCTAGGGGCGCTGCTGAGCAACGCGATTCGCTTCTCGCCGCCTGGCGCGGAGGTGACGATTCACGGCGCGTGTGATGGAGGGGTGGCGCGGATCACTGTGCGCGACACAGGCTGCGGCTTCGCGCGGGGAGACGCCACGCGCGTCTTCAAGCCCTTCGCGGTGGGCAAGCGCGAGGCGAAAGGGCGCGGCAACGGCCTTGGGCTGGGGCTGGCGGTGGCGCGTGCGGTGATCGAGGCCCACGGTGGCCGCGTGTGGGTGGTGGAGGACGGTGAGCCGGGCGGCGCGGTGGCTGTCGAGCTGCCGCTCAAATGAGCGGGCCGCGCCAGGTTGGGGGAGCCATATTCCGATGCTTAGACGCCGGAATCCGTTCCCTGTTCATCTCCTCACAGGGGCCTGGAGTGCGGGAGATGTGCGACGACGATGGCGCGGGGCGACTGGTCGTCAGCGGGGGAGAGGTCGTAGCCGCCGTAGATGGTGATGTCTGTGAAGCCCGCATGGCGCACGGCCAGCTCGACCTCGCCACGGGCGAGCAGCGCCAGGGAGGTCACAGCCAGCGTGCGACGCAGCGGGCCGCCTTGCTCGTGCGCGTCGTAGAGGTGCGTCACCTCGACTGTTCCCATCTCGCGGCCCGGCGCGCCCGTGATGGTGTGCGAAACGATCAGCGCGCCATCCTCGCCCGCGCGCCAGCTTCCCTGCCACCAGAGCCGCCCGGCGGACTCCAGCAGGCGGCGCGGCCCGGAGAGGTCTACATCTAGCAGCAGCATGCCGCCGATCTTGAGTCGCTCGTAGAGCAGGCGCAGCGCGGTATGGCGCTCGGCGGCGCTCGTCAAGTGGCAGAAGGCGCCCAGACCCATGAGGGCGAGGTCGAAGCGCTCATCATCGGGCAGGTTGAGCGCAGTGGCCTTTCCCTCCACGATGCGGGCGCGGCGGGCGACGCGCTCCGGCAGCGCCGCCAGCCGCTTCGCGCAGCGCGCGCGCATCGCGGCGGAAGGCTCGACGCCGACGACGGTATGTCCGGCGGCGGCGAGCGCCGCCAGCAGGCGTCCGCTACCCGCGCCGACTTCGAGGACGGCAAGCCGCTCGCGCGCGCCAGCGAGCAACTCGTTCAGCATCTCGATATCGTCGCTGAAGCCATCGTGCTCCAGGTCATACCATTCGGCGATATCCGCGTAGGAATCGGCGCTGGCTGGGCCACGCGGCTCCGCTGACATAGGCTGGCGTCCCGTCTGTGAGTGTCGCGGCGGCTCGCGCTGGGGGAGCGATTCGCGACAGAATTGCGACAAGCTGGCGATATATCTCGACATATCGGGGGCGCCGAAGCGGTATGATAGATGATGCTGGCGCCGCGCCGCTCTTATCATACGCCGGGGATGGAGCGGCATGTGATCGGATGTCGTGGTGTGACCTCGATCGCACGAAACACTTTCACGCCAGAAGCGCAACCAGCGCCGCAGACAGGCGTACAACTTCGGGAAGCGCGCCGCAACGAGGCGGCCTTGCGGCTCGGTTTGAGGCGCCAGCGCGCCAGCTTGATTTGTTGCAGAGAAAGGCACGAGAGTCGTGGACGCTACACAGAGCGCCTCGCAACCGCTGACCGCGCCGGAGATCACACCGGCGCTCGAAGCGATTGATATTCGCAAATCCCTGCCGATGGGCCGCCAACGCATTGATATCTTGAATGGCATCACCCTGCGCATCAAGCATGGTGAGCTGGTCGCGGTCGTCGGGCCGTCGGGGTCGGGCAAGTCCACGCTGCTGGGCATCATCGCTGGGCTGGACAATCCGACCAGTGGGCGTGTGCTGATAGACGGCATAGACATCACCAAAATGGGCGAGAGCCAGCTGGCCAAGGTGCGCAACGCCAAGATCGGCATGGTCTACCAGGCGTTCAACCTGATTCCGCTGCTGACGGCGCAGGAGAATGTCGAGGCGCCGCTCCAGGTGGGCAAGCATCCCGGCCGTCCATCCGAGCGGGCGAAGGAGATCCTGGAGTTGGTAGGACTTGGTCACCGGCTGAGGAACCGCCCCAACCAGCTCTCCGGCGGCGAGCAGCAGCGCGTGGCGGTGGCGCGCGCGCTGGCGACCGATCCCGCGATCGTCATCATGGACGAGCCGACCGGCAACCTCGACCAGCGCAACGGCGAGAACGTCCTGCAGATGGTCCGCGACCTGCGCGACCGCACAGGCAAGACATTCATCATCGCCACCCACGACCCCAAGGTGGCCGCCGCCTGCGACCGCGCGATCCATATCGTGGACGGGCTGATCGCTGAGGAGGGGTAACCGGGGGCGGGCGCGTGAGGCGTGCGGAGGCGCGTGAATTGTCGCGGGTCGCGGCGGAGGAGCGTGAGCGCGGCGGGCGGCTAAAGCCGCGCCTAAGGACCTGACGGCCACGAAGCCCGCCTGCGCGGGCGGGGGACAGGTAATCGCTGATACGCGCTTTACGGCGTCGGTGGCAGGCGTTGGGGAGAGAACTGAAGGGCTATGAAACTCGGACTATATTGGGTCTACGCCACGCGCTCGCTGATGCGCGGCGGCCAGCGCACACTGCTGGCGATCTTCTGTGTCGTCGTCGGCGTGATGGCGATCGTCTCACTGCAACTGGTCGGCGCGGCGATCAACCAAAGCCTGACCGGCAACGTACGCGACAGCAACGGCGGCGACATCTCCGTTACCTCAGCGCTCATCAACTTGCGCGCCGATCAGCTGAGCGTCTTCGACCAGCTCCAGGGCCAGGGAAAGATCACCCAATACACCGCGCTCTCCGGTCATGACGCGCAGAGCGACGCCAGGGACGGCAGAACCCAGTATTTCGAGCTGCGCGCGGTAGATCCTGGTGTGTTCCCACTCGCGGGCCAGCCGACGTTCCTGAGCCCCAGTGGCGCGACGCTCGCTTCGACGCTCACGAACGACGGCATCGTGCTGACCCAGCGGCTGGCGGACAACCTGGGCGTAATCGTCGGGGACAACATCAGCATCACCTCGGATGACGGGCGCGTGGTAGATGGGACCGTCACGGGCATCGTCGCCAGCGCGGGCTACTTCCAACGACCACAGGCGTTGGTCTCCTTCGCCGATTACTCCGCGATCGCCAGCTCATCTGGCCTGCCCGTCGGTTACAGCGCGGTGTATCTCAACGTCCCCGACCACTCGGACGCGAACGCCAACAGCGTGAAGAGCGATATCGGGCGGCAGCTGCCGACCGCCACTGTCACAACGACCAAGGACGCCCTGCAACAGCGGTCAGATGACGTCCAGAACATCCGCTACTTCCTGCAGGTAGTCGGCCTGCTCTCGCTCTTGATCGGCGGCGTGGGCATCGTCAACACGATGCAGGTGCTGCTGCGGCGGCGGCAGACCGAGATCGCCGTGCTGAAGACGACGGGCTACCGGCGCGGTGACCTCTACGCGCTCTTCGGGTTGGAAGCTGGGCTGCTGGGCCTGCTCGGCGGCGTAATCGGCTCGGCGGCGGGCCTGGGCGTCTCGATGCTGGTGCGCAATCTGGTCGTCGAGCGCTTCTTCATTGACCTGCCGGTGGTGATTGATCCGGGCATCATCGCATCAGGCGTGCTCATCGGCGTGGCGACCGCGCTGATCTTCGGTCTGATGCCGATCGTGCAGGCAGCGCAGATCCGCCCGCTGGCCGTGCTGCGCGGCGTCAGCGAAGGCGGGCGAGGCGTGAGCTGGTTGCTGACCGCCTTCCTATTCGTCCTGCTCATCGTGTTGTTCTTTGGCCTGACATACAGCATCCTCGGCAATTTTGTGCTGGCCTTCTGGGTGATTGCTTACACGGGCGCAGCGCTAGCCGTACTGAGCGGGGTCTTCTATGGGCTGGTGTTCCTCATTAGCCACTTCCCGATCCCCGAGCGGCTGACGTGGTGGTACGCGCTGCTCGCGCTGGCGGCGGTGGCGCTGGGCGTGTATCTGGTCTACGTGGCGCCGGCGTTTGGCGCGCTGGCCCTGGCGCTGGCGGTCCTGATCGTCATCGCGCCGTTCCTGCCACGCACGAGCAAGGCGAACACCCGCATGGCGCTGCGCAACCTGGGGCGCGAGAGTGGCCGCAGCGTGACAACGATGGTGGCGCTGTTCGTCGGCGTCTTCGGCATCGGCCTGATCCTGGCGCTGGGGCAGAACATCAAGGACGAGATCAACACCGCGCTGTCTCAGCAGCTCAAGTACAACTCCTTCATCATCGCCGGGGTGAACGACAAGACGACGGTAGACCAGCAGGTGGCGCAGGCCCATGACCTCCAGAGCAAGCCGCTGGTGACGAATCTGACGCAGGTCGCGCCGATCGCCGTGAATGACACGCCCATCGGGCAGGCGCTGGAGTCGGCGCCGGATAACGCCTCATCCTCGAACACGGGCAGGCGGGGGGCGCTGTTCTTCCTGAGCGCGGCGCAGGGCTTCGATCTAGCGAACGGCTCGTACCCCGACGCGACGCTGATGCGCGGCGCCAACGCGGTGGAGCAGGGCCGGCTGCTCAACGCCTCCGACGCCAACACGCTCAACGTGATCATGCCCTATCCCTCCTCGCTGGCGCCGCTGAACCTGAAGGTGGGCGATACAATCACACTGGCCAGCGCCGTCGCCGCGCAACAGGGCGGGACTGGCGCGGGTACCGGCTCGACAGGCGGAACGGGAACTGGGACGGGCTCGACCGGCGGAGCCGGGACCGGCGCGGGGAACGCTGGCTCGGCGGGGAAGACGCCCCCGCCCGCGAAACCGATCACCCTGCACGTCGTCGGCTTCTACACCGGCAGCCTGACGACCTTCGCGCCGATCCTGGCCGACCAGTCGGTGGTGGACAAGCTAGCGCAGGGCACCCAGTTCTACATCTACGGCCTGGAGATAAACCCGGCTCAATCGGATCAGGTCCTGCATGAGATCAAGAACAACGTCAAGAGCGTCCGGACGTTCAGCGTAGTAGACCTGGCGTTGGCGATCAACACCCTGCTGAACAACCTGATCATCGTACTGACGGCCATCGCCTCGCTGGCGATGGTGGCTGGGGTGATCATCATCGCCAACGCGGTTGGCCTGGCGATGCTGGAGCGCAGGCGCGAGATCGGCATCCTGAAGTCGGTCGGCTACACCAGTGGCAATATCCAGAACGGCGTGCTGGTGGAGAACGGCATGATCGGCTTCACCGGCTCGCTGGTGGCGATGTTGATCGTGACGCTGGCCAACTTCATCCTCAACGTCTATGTCTTCAAGCTGACCCTTGGCGCCGGATGGCAGCTCTCCGTCGGCATCGTCGGCGCGACGACGCTGATCTGCATGCTCGTCGCAGCCGTGGTGGCCTACAGCGCCGCGCGCGTCCGCCCGCTGGAGGTACTGCGGTACGAGTAAGGGCTTCATCTGGCCTTCGGCCTTCGGTCACCTTCCGCTGAGATAGGAGACCCTGGGCAGACAGAGCGGCGCGGGGCAAGTGATTTTGCCCCGCGCCGCTCTGCATATGGCGCGCTCGCCTCTGCTTTGAGGCGCGCCTCACCTTATACCAGCAGCCCCATCGGCTGCTCCAGCAGGCGCGCGAGCGCCTGGAGGAAGCGCGCGGCGATGGCGCCGTCCAGCGCGCGGTGGTCGGAGGAGAGCGTCAGCTTCATCATGTCGCGCACGACCACCTGACGGTCCGCATTCGCGACTGGTGTGGGGACGATCGAGCCGACGGCGAGGATGGCGGCTTCGGGCGGGTTGATGATCGCCGTGAAGCTCTCTACATCGAACATGCCCATATTGCTGACCGTGAAGGTGCCGCCCTGTAGCTCCTCCGGCTTCAGCTTGCCGTTGCGGGCGGCGTCCACCAGGCGGCGGGACTCGCGCGCCAGGTCAAGTGTGCCGCGCTTGTCTGCGTCGGTGATGACGGGGACGATCAGCCCCTGCTCCAGCGCGACGGCCACGCCGAGGTTGACACGCTTCTTGTAGAGCAGGCGGTCGCCATCAAACGAGACGTTGACCTGCGGCATGCGCGCCAGCGTCAGAGCGACGGCGCGCAGGATCAGGTCATTGACGCTGATCTTGACCGGCTGCGCCTGCGTCTCGGCGTAGGCGTTGATCTGCTCGCGCAACTGGAGCAGGTTCGTGGCGTCCACGCTGACCGTGACGTAGAAGTGCGGCGCGGTCTGCATGCTCTGCTGGAGCCGCTTCGCAATCGTCTTGCGCATCTGGCTGAGCGCGACCGCCTCGACCTCTGGGCCGGCGGTGGCGGCAGGCGCGACCTGCGGGGGAGCGCTGACGGTGACCGCTGGGCCAGCCTGGAGCGCCTGCTCAACGTCATCGCGGATGATGCGGCCGCCGGGGCCGCTGCCGTGAATCGTGGAGATGTCGAGGTTGTGCTCGGCGGCGATGCGCCGGGCGATGGGGCTGATGAAGACGCGCCCGCCGTTCTCCGCGGGCGGCGCGGGCGGCGCGGGCGGCGCGGGCGGCGGCGCGACGGCCACGCGCCCATTGGACGCGGTTGCGGGCGCGGGCTGAGGCGCGGGGGTGGGCTGGGGCGCCGGAGTGGGCTGAGCCGCGGCGGGCTGAGCCGTGGGGGCGGCGGTAGAGGCGCCAGGCGCGCCGCTGAAGTCCGCCGGGATGGCCTCGTTCGGTTCGCCGATCAGGGCGATGGGCTGGCCGACGGGGACCGTATCGCCCTCCTGGGCGATGATTTTGCGCAGCGTTCCGGCGGCGAAGGCCTCCGCCTCGATGTTCACTTTTTCGGTCTCGATCTCCGCCAGCGCATCGCCCTTGGCGATCTGGTCGCCCTCATGCTTGCGCCAGGTGATGATCTTGCCCTCTTCCATGGTGTCGCCCATCTTGGGCATGACCACCGTGTGCATGACTTCTCTCCTCGGCTTGCGTCGCCCGCGCCTAACGCGCGGCCGCGCCCGCCGGAACGATCGCCTTCACAGCCGCGATCACATCGGCGCGCGATGGCAGCGCGGCCTGCTCGAGCGGCTTCGAGTAGGGCATTGGCACGTCCTTGCCGGTGACGTGGCCGATGGGCGCGTCGAGGTAGTCGAACGCGTGCTCGTAGATCAGCGCCGCAATCCCCTGGCCAGTGCCGAAATACTTCCAGCCCTCCTCGGCGACGACCACGCGATTCGTCTTGCGGACGGACTCGGTGATCAGGTCGAGATCAACCGGGCGGATGCTGCGCATGTCCAGCACCTCGGCCTCGATGCCCTCCTTCGCCAGCTCCTCAGCCGCCTGGAGGCAGATGTGGACCATACGCGAGAAGGTGACCAGCGTCACGTCGCGGCCCTGGCGCTTGATGTCACCGCGATTGAGCGGGAGGGTGTATTCCACGCCCTCGTCGGGGACCTCGCCCTTGACGTTGTAGAGTAGCTCATGCTCGACGAACATCACCGGGTCATCGTCACGGACGGCGGACTTGAGCATGCCCTTGGCGTCGTAGGGGGTGGCGGGCATGACCACTTTCAACCCCGGCACGTGGGCATACCAGCTCTCGAAGAACTGCGAGTGCTGCGCGCCGCGCTGCGCGCCACCGCCGCCGGGCATGCGGAAGACGACCGGGACGCGCGTCTGGCCGCCGAACATGTAGTGGAACTTCGCTGCGCTGTTGACGATCTGGTCGCTGGCCAGCAGGCTGAAGTTCATCGTCATGATCTCGCAGATTGGGCGCAGGCCGACCAGGGCGGAGCCAATCGCCGTTCCGGCGATGACCTCTTCGGCCAATGGCGTGTCGCGCACGCGCTTCTCGCCGAACTCCTCGATCAAGCCTTTGGTGACGGAATAGGTGCCGCCGTACCCGGCGATATCCTCGCCCAGGATGTAGACGCGCTGGTCGCGCCGCATCTCTTCACGGATGGCTTCGCGCAGGGCGTCACGATAGGTAATGACCCGCATGGTAGCTCTTCTCTTCTTCGCTTCGTCTCAAACCGGCTACAGTCCGCGCTAGTCGCGGGGGGTGCTGGGCTTGTCGCGCCAGGCGATGGCGCCCGCCCCGTCTAGCAGCACATCATCGTAGAGCGCGCCGGGCTCGGGGAAGGGGCTCTGATCGGCGAACGCGGCGGCGTCCTCGACGACTTCGGCGGCGCGCTCATCGCTGGCGCGGATGTCCGCGTCGCGGGCGACACCGGCCTCTTTCAGCCGCGCCTCGAAGATGCGGATGGGATCGCGGTTGGCCTTCCACTGCGACTCTTCCTCGCGCGTGCGATAGATGGCGGGGTCGGCCATGGAGTGGCCGCGGAAGCGGTAGGTGGCGGCTTCGATCAGGGTTGGCCCGCCGCCGGAGCGCGCGCGCTCGGTGGCGGTCTCGACGGCCTGGCGCACGGCCAGCACGTCCATGCCATCCACGCGCACGTAGGGTATGCCGTAGGCGGCGGCTCGCGGCTCCAGCGACTCGACCGACCAGGCCTTCTTGACCGCCATGCCCATCGAATACTGGTTGTTCTCGCAGAGGTAGACGACCGGCAGCTTCCAGAGCGAGGCCAGGTTGAGCCCCTCGTGGAACGCGCCTTCGTCCACCGCGCCGTCACCGAAGAGCGCCAGCACGATGTCATCGCGCTCCTCATACTGGATGCCGAAGCCCATGCCCGCGGCGATGACCAGCTGCGCGCCGACGATGGCCTGGCCACCGAACAGGCGCTTCTCGGCGCTGAACATGTGCATCGAGCCGCCCTTGCCCTTGCTGCTGCCGGTGGCCTTGCCGTACAGCTCGGCCATGACGGCGCGCGGTTCCATGCCCTTGGCGATAGCGTGGCCGTGCTCGCGATAGCTGCTGACGACGTAGTCGGAGGGGCGCAGCGCTGAGATCGCGCCGACGCCTGCCGCTTCCTGCCCGATGTAGAGGTGGAGGAATCCGCCGATCTTGCCGAGCGTGTACGCTTCGGCCGCTTTTTCCTCAAACTGCCGGATGAGCGTCATCTGGTAGTACAGATCGAGCAGCTGCTCGCGGCTCAATCCGGCCAGCGTCGCCTCACGAATGGCCATGTGCGCTGTCTCCTTGTTCGCCCATGCGGGCGATGCGCCCGGCTGCGGGCGCTCTGGCGCGCCAGGCGTGATGACGCGCCCGGCGCTCGCGGTGGCGCGCGGCGCACAGGCGCCGCCTCGCCACTGGGCAAGACCCCATGATGAGGATAGTCCCAAATGGGTCCCCAGATGAGTCCGATGGAATCGGGAATGATCCGGCGGATCCGGTCCGGTAAAGAACGGATATAGCACGAGAGCCGCCACGACGAGGCTCTTGCCGGTCCGGGCGCGCTGGGGCTATGATGGCCCCATACCGCCGTATCTCGCGTGGGCGCCACAGCCGCGCCACGCAAACGCTTGTGAGCCGAGGAGGAGCCGCCACGCCCTTATGACCTACGTCATCTGTCAGCCCTGTGTGGGCGTGAAGGACGCCTCCTGCGTGGATGTCTGCCCGGTGGACTGCATCCACGCGCGGGAAGAAGACGAGCAGTATTACATCAACCCCGACGAGTGCATTGACTGCGGCGCCTGCGAGCCCGCCTGCCCGGTCACAGCCATCTTCGAGGAAGCGACCGTGCCCGCCGAATGGAAGGACTACATCCAGCTCAACGCGCGCTACTTCGCGGGCTAGCCGGTCTCGTGAGTCGCGCGGCCTCGAATGGCTGGCGCACGAAGACGCGACATGCGCGATCGTAGCAGGCCGGGTGGTGGAGCGGTCGAACCCGTGCGATGCGTATGCTGTGACATAAAAAGCCCGACCTCCTGGGAAGTCGGGCTTCATCGCTCGGCTTGCGCGGCGCGCGGGCCATCGAGACGTTGGGCGTCTCGCGTCCCCTCGGGATGGGCGGCGTCATTGTCGCCTCGGGCGCTGTCTTCAGCGGGCCCCAGGCGACAGGCGACCTAACCCATCGCGCGCCTGGCTAGCGCGGTTCGATCACTGCAGACACTTCAGTTGTTCAGGGTGCGCGCGGCCCGACTGGGCCGCGATCCAGCCGCTAGCTGGACGTTGGAATCGCCGAGACGAACAGCGAGATGAGGCAGAATGCCACGGAGAGGCCGACTGTCATCCGGAAGAGCAACTTGTCAATGCCCCGGCGGGTCTTGAAGACTGTGCCAGTGCCACCGAAGACGCTACCCAGCCCGGCGCCGCGCGCCTGGAGCAGGATGCTGACGACGAGCGCCACGGAGACAATGATCTGCACGATCTGGAGGTACTGCCGGTACGCCGAGAATATGCTCACTGCCCGACCTCGTTTCCTGGCGTTCGTCCTGGGGGTCGCGTCCGCCGCAGCGTTCGAACGCGCAAGCGTCACCTACCGTTCCGGCAGGCCCTATCTCAGATATTCTAGCATCCTACCCAGAACCGCGCAACTCGCTAACACACTTGGCGGCTGGAAGGCCAGCGCCCGCGCCAGAGCGCGTGGCGGCCACCAACCTCGCCCCGCGGGCGCTCGATGTCCGGTTGGCGCTTGCGCCTGGGCCACTCAGAGGTCCTGACGCCTGGCGTTGGGCTCGTCCGCGTCTGCCCTGGCGCCCCGGTCAACGCGAGCGGGCAGCGGGATCACGGGAGAGCCAGGCGCGCCTACGCTGCCGGGATGGGGCGGGGGCGGGGCCAGGAGCCAGTAGAACGCGCGCAGCTTGGAGGGCTTGGGCGGTGTCGCGGGGATGGCCCCGTCCGGGGACGGGGCGCCGGCCGTATCGCGAGTGTCCCAGCCATCGAGGGCATCGAGCAGGGCGTTGACGCTCTGCGCCACCCCCTCGACCATGAGATAGCCGGATGGCTTCACCGCGTCGCCAACCAGGTAGAGCCCGGCCAACCCGGTGTGTGGCGTCACGTCGGCGCCCTGCGGCTTGCGGTTGACCGGCCACTCATCGCGATACTGGCTCATCGTCAGGATGCGCACGCGCTCGCCGAAGTCATCCCCGAAGAGGTAGCGTAGATCGGCGCGCGCCGCTTCGCGCTCGGCGTTCACGTCATCGCTGCGCATGAGTTGGTGTGTGATGAGCAGGTGTTTGCCCGGTGGGGCCAGGCGGCGGTCGCTGTTGCTGGGCTGCACGATGCCGGCGATGCGCTCGGTGTCGAGGCAATACATGATGCCGCGATGCGGGATAACGGAGTAGTCAGCCAGCAGGTGCGTCTTCAAGCCACTCGCCACGCGCCGCCCGGATGGCGCTTGCGGCTCATCCAGATCCTCCAGGGCGACCTCGTCGGCATCGGACGGGACGTCTCCCGCGCTGCTCGCCGCGACCAGCCGCTGTGTAGCGGCGGGGCCAATGTCGCTGATGACCAGATTCGCCCGCAGCGTGATCCGCTCGCCGGTGCGCCGGTCGCGGGCGATGATCCCACGCGCCGCGCCGTCCTCGCGCAGGATCGCCAGACTCTCGGTCTCAAGCGCCAGCGCGCCGCCTGCCTCGATGACGCGCCGCTCCAACTCGCCGGTGAGCGCCGCGCAGCCGCCCTCGACGATGCCCGGCGCGCCGTAGCGGAACATGTTCTTCGTCCCCTCGACGATCTCAGGATAGAGAACGTCGTCGAGGTCTACGCTGAGCGCGAAGTGGCAGACGCGCTCGAAGTAGGCGTAGAGCTCTGGGGAGCGCTCGCGGGTAATGCGTTGGTCCAGCCACTCGCGGTAGGTCTGCCGGCGCGCCTCGGGGCGCGGCTCGCGCAGCAGCATGTCGTAGCCGAGGCGGATGAACTGCGCGAACTGGCGCGGGCCGAGGACGCTGATGAGCTGGAGGACAGAGCGGGTGACGATCTGCCGCCCGCGCACGTGGAAGGAAGCGAATACCTCGGAGTCATGGATGGCATGCGGGACGCTGAGCGCGCGCAGCATCGCCGCCAGCTCGCCGTTGGCGCCGAAGGGCAGCATGTGGACGGCGCCTGTGCTCACCTGTGCGCCCTGGAAGGTCTTGGCGGTGAAGCGCCCGCCGGGATGGGCCAGCCGCTCGATGACCGCCACGCGCTGGCCGCGCCGCAGGAACTGGGCGGCAGCGAGCAGCCCGCCCAATCCAGCGCCAATCACGACGACGTCGTACTCCGGCGCGAGCGGCGCGGGGCGTCTGTGGCTCTGTGTATGGTTGGTGGCCGGGTCCGCTGTGGTCATGCGCTCTCCGTCGCTCGATACCCTCCGCCAGGATGTGTCTCGCCTGGCGCCAGCGCTTGGGGGCAGTATAGCGCCGCGTCTACCGGTTTCGCCACCGGCGCGGACCCATGCGCGGCGCTGAAGGGCCAGCCGGAGATCATTGCGCCCCATGCCCGCCGTCGCATATACTATGGATGCGAATGGGGCGCGCCCCAACCGCGCCCCCCTTCTGGGGACTGTAGCTCAGTGGATAGAGCAGCGGTTTCCTAAACCGCGTGTCGGAGGTTCGAGTCCTCTCAGTCCCACCCCATCACCCAGCCGCTTGAGTTCACGATCTATTGAGAGGCAGATTCCCCACTAAATTAAGACGCCAGGCCAAGACTGCATGGCGCCAGCGGGAGCGTGCCTGGAGGGAGCCATGCCGACGCGCGGATTGCTGGAATTATCCACCTCTACCAGCGCCGCGCGGGCGGATGCGACGCTGCGGGCGCTGGTGACCGCTTGCGAAGCTGTCTTCCCCGGTCGCGTCAGGAGCTACCTGCTCTCCGGCAGTTACGCCGCGGGCGATGCCACCCCGGACAGCGACCTCGACCTCGGTGTCCTCTTTCGTGGCGCTGTCACAGATGACGAGCGCCAGCGGCTCTTCGGCCTCTCGGACGCCATCGAGAGCCTGCGCGCGATCCGCCTGGATGTCGTGGCGCTCGACGAGGAGCATTACCTTCGCAGCGCGCCCGCGAGCGCGCTGGAGGCTATCTCGATCTACGGCGACGACGTGCGCGGAGAGCTGGCGCTGGAGCCGCTGACGCACGCGCTGGCCCGTGCCCTCTCCGCCGCGACCTTTTACATCTGGCAGATGCGCGGCCTGCGCCAGGGCCTCATGTGGCCGCTGGACTATCCCGACCCTGAGAGCGAGTTCTTCGGCTATGAACGCTATGGCATGTTCCAGGGGCGCGGCGCGGACGAGATGTACACTCCCGGCGCCCGCACCATCATAAACTGCGCCACGATGATCGCCACCGCCCGGCTGACCCACGCCGGCCAGCGTGTCCCTTCCAAGCGCCGCTGCGTCGAGCGATACTCCGGGCTGGCGCCCGGCGAATCCTCCGCATGGTTGGCTAATCTCTATGCCGCCTGCAAAGCGGAATGGAGCTACCGAGTCCCTGACAACCCAGCGGAGCGCGCCAGGCTGCGCGCGCTCTGCGCGCCAATGCGGGCCTTCGAGAATGACTTCCTGACCTTCGCCCGCCCGCTCAATGAGGCCGCCCTTGCCGTTCAGGATGACTACAACTGGCCCCGAGCATGCGACCGTCTGCGCTGGGTCGCTTATCCGGACCTTGCGGCGCCGGATGGAGCGCCGAGCGGCTCGTGACCGGAATGGGAGGCCCATCCGCGTTGACGGCTACAGCGTGCGCCCACTACACTGAAGGCGGCCATGGCGCCGAGCGGCGGAGCGCGAAGCCAGGGATATCTATGAGGGCGCCGCTCGGCCAGTTGAGTATAGGGGCATTGGATGGCGCGCAAGATAGAGATAGAGATAGAGAGCATGGAAGAACCCTACTATCAGATCGAGGGTGGGGCTCCGCTGCATGGCGAGGTCAGGCTCAGCGGCGCCAAGAACGCCGCTACCAAGCTCCTCGTCGCCTCGATGCTCACGGATGAGCCATGCGTCATCCGCAATGCGCCGTTCGGCCTGGGCGATCTGCTCATCACCGAAGAGGTCGCGCGGGCGCTGGGCGCTGAGATCGAGCACCGCGAAGAGCATGTCGCGGCCATCCGGACGCCCCAAATCACGACCAGCCAGATCCCTTACGCGCTGGGCAGCCGAAACCGCCTCGCCATCCTGACCGCCGGGCCACTGCTGCACCGCACGCGCGAGGCGGTGATCCCCGCGCCGGGCGGCGACCGCATCGGCCCGCGCCCCATCAACTTCCATCTCGAGGGCCTCCAGCGCATGGGCGCGGAACTGGAGACCCGCGAGAACACGTACTACTTCACCACCACCGGCCTGCGCGGCGCGACGATTGACCTGCCCTTCCCCAGCGTCATGGCCACCGAGACGCTGCTGATCGCCGCGACGATGGCGCGCGGCGTGACGGTCATTCAGAACGCGGCTATCGAGCCGGAAATCATCGAGCTGATCAAATACTTGCAGAAGATGGGCGCCATCATCGAGCAGCGCGTGGACCGCAAGATCGTCATCGAGGGCGTAGACCGCCTGCACGGCGCCGAACACCATGCGCTGGCCGACCGCAACGAAGCCGTCTCGCTGGCCATCGCCGCCTACCTCACGCATGGCGACGTGCGCGTGCTCGGCGCCGACCAAGGCGTGCTGCTCACCTTCCTCAACACGCTCTATCGCGTTGGGTTGGACTTTGAAGTTGATGATGAGGGTATCCGCTTTTTCGGCGGTGACGGGCGCATCAAGCCTATCGCGCTGGAAACCGATGTGCATCCCGGCTTCATGACCGACTGGCAACAGCCCTTCACCGTCCTGCTGACCCAGGCGCGCGGTATGTCGGTGATCCACGAGACGATCTACGAAGACCGCTTCGGTTACACTCTGGACCTCAACAAAATGGGCGCCGACACCGGCCTCTACTCCAAGTGCCTGGGCGAGTTGAAATGCCGCTTCCGCGAGCGCAACTACAAGCATAGCTGCGTGGTGCGTGGCCCAACGCCGCTGCATGCCGCCGACCTCACGATGCCTGACGTGCGCGCGGGCGCCTCGTACCTGCTTGCTGCGCTCTGCGCCGAGGGAACCTCCACCATCCGTGGCATAGAGCACATCGAGCGCGGCTACGAGGGGCTGGAAACCAAGCTACGCTCGCTCGGCGCCCGCATCACCCGCGTGCCCGCGGAGGGCTAGGGGCGGTCTCGGGCG
>DASTKI010000198.1:0-16622 GCA_035716045.1 Ktedonobacterales bacterium | reverse complement strand
CGGCGTTCGGGTCCACCTGCGCCGCGCGGGCGTATTCAGCGGCGGCCTCATTGGCGCGCGCCTCTTTGAGCAGCGCGTCGCCCTTCTCGATCAGCGCGCGCGCGTCCATCGTCTGTTCCATATCGCCAAGCGTCTCCATCTCCGCGTCATCCGGCCTCCTCGCCGCCTCCGCTGTTCGCTCAGTATAGCCCATTGCGAACCGGCGACGGCGCAGCCTTTATAGAACAGTGTACGACGCGTACGCGCTCTCCGTTCCAGGCGCCTGACTGAGCGTACCCTGAGAAACCCCACAGCCAAGCCAACACCGCGCCCTGGCCCCGCGCAGGCGGAGCCTCGCGGCGGCGCCCAGCGCCTCACCCGTCCGATCTATCCCACGATCACCGCCGCCAGCGTGAACACGAAGACCGACACCGCCAGATAGCCGTTCATGTTGAAGAAAGCGACATCCAGCCTGGAGAAATCGTCGGGATGCACCAGACGGTGCTCCCAGATCAGCAGCCACGCCGCGCAGCCGACGGCGATCCAGAACGGCCATGCCAGCCCCAGCATCCCACCAACCGCCGCCAGCAGCCCCACCGACGCGCCGTGCATGATCTCCGAGATTTGCAGCGCCCGCTCCGGGCCGAAGCGCGCGGGGATGGATTTCAGCCCGTGCGCCTTGTCGAACTCGATGTCCTGGCAGGCGTAGATCAGGTCAAAGCCGCCGACCCACGCAGCGACCGCCAGCCCTAGCAGCAGTGGCGGAATCAGGTTGGCCGCGCTGATCGTCGGGTTGATCGCCAGCCAGCCTCCTATCGGCGCAATGCCATCCGTCAGCCCCAGGATGAAGTGGCACAGCCAGGTGAAGCGCTTGGTATAGGAATAGCCCACCAGGAAGATCGCCGCCACCGGAGTCAGCGCCAGGCAGAGCGGGTTGAGCTGCGCGGCGGAGAATATCATGAGCGCCCCGGCGGCCAGCGCGAAGAGCGCCATCTCCGCGGGCTTGAGCAGCCGCTGTGGCAGCGCGCGATTGGCCGTGCGCGGGTTGAGCGCGTCCATGCTGGCGTCGGCCAGCCGGTTGACCGCCATCGCCACGGTGCGCGCGCCCACCATCGCCAGTGTCACCCAGATCAGCGGCCCCCAGCCGGGCCAGCCGTGGCTCGCGCGCGCCGCCAGCGCGGCGCCCAGATAGGCGAACGGCAGGGCGAAGATCGTGTGCTCGAATTTGATCGAGTCCAGCAGGATCCGGATCTTGCGGGCGAATCCGCCAACGGCGCCGGATTGAGGCGCTTCCACACGCATACAGGCAGGCTCCCAGGCGGGCCGGTGGCCCCGGCGAACGGTCGAGGCGATGTGCGCGCGTGGCAAGGCCCTGCGCGAATCCCATATGTGCCGAATTATACGGCGTCGCGCCCGCGCGCGCTACGACCCTGGCGCTTCTGGGCGCTTCTGGGCGCTTCTGGGCGCTTCCTGTGAAACCTATTGAAACAAATCCGGCGCATAGTCGCTCTAATACTGGCAGAGACAGCCCGTCCTGGCCTGCGTGTCTCCGTCGCATAGGCCTGCCGGCGGGCGGAGGGATGCGTCAGCGCGCTCTCCGCGACCGCGTCCCATACGCGCCACGATCGAGCGCGGGTGGCGCGAGAAAGGGAGGACACTCTATGGCAGAGACACCAGCGCTCGCCAGCAGTTATACGTTCGATCCGTTCGCGCGACACCAGTTCTATCATGATGTCAACGAATCGCTCGTCCGCCTAGCCCTGCGCCAGCTCGATGAGAGCATGCCCCCTGGCAAGCCGGCCCGCATTGTGGAGCTGGCGTCGGGAACCGGCGCGGTCACCGAGTTGATCCTGGATGAGTTGGAGCGCCTGGGCCGTCCCGGTCAGGTGCTCGGCGTCGAGCCGTCGCCGGAGGCCATCGAGATCGCGGCGGAGCGCCTGCGCAATCGCCCGGTCGAGTTCGCCCAGGGTGAGGCGAGCGACCTCGCCAGCCTCATCAGTGACGCCGACGCCGCCTTCTTTTGCAACGCGATACACCTGATCCGTGACAAGGCCGAGGTCATCCACATGCTGGCCGCCGCGCTGCGCCCCGGCGGCTTCCTCGCCATCAACAGCTCGTTCTACACGGGAGCCTACGCTCCCGGCAGCGAGCGCTTCTACCATCTCTGGACACGCCGCGCGCTCGGCTGGCTGCGCCAGCATCACCCTGAAGCGCGCCCTTCACGCTCAGAGAAAACCACCGCGATGGTCTGGCTCAGCGCCGATGAGTACGAAGCGCTGATGCGCGAGAACAGCCTGCGCATCGCCGCCCGCTCCGAAGAGACGGCCCATATGCCGCTCAGCTCCTGGAAGGACATCGGCAGCTACTGGCTCTTCATCGAGGGCGCGCTGCCCGGCGTGCCGATCCCCATCGGCGCGCAGGCGCTCTCCTGGGCCGCCGGCCAGGCTTTCGAGGAACTCGACCTGACCGACGTGCCGCGTGTCTGGCTCCAGCTCGTCGCCCAGAAAGCCGAGTAGCGCTACCCTAGCGGCGGGACGCGCTCATGCCAGTCCGTCACGCGCTGGTAGGCATGGCCCAGCCGCAACAGGGCGGGCTCGTTGAAGTGGCCAGCCACCAGTTGCAGGCTCACCGGCAGCTCGGCGGACGTGAAGCCGCAAGGCAGGGCGAGCGCGGGCTGGCCGGTAAGATCGAAGGGGAAGGTGTTGCGCAGTAGCGCGTAACCTGGGGTATTGTCCTGGTCGCCCATTCGGATGCGCCGCTCCAGCGCATCCACTCGCGGCGCGACGATGGGCAGCGTGGGCATGGCCAGCGCGTCCAGATTGGAGAGCAGCGCCCGCATGTGGCTGGTAAGCGCCCTCCGGATGCGCTGGCCGCGAATGTAATCCTGGGCGGATACCACGTCGCCAGCCGCCAGGGCGTCGCGTGTGGCCGGCGTATAGCGCTCGGCCCGCGCGGGATACCAGCCCATATCCTGGTGGTAGACCGTCGCCTCCGGTCGCTGGACGGCGCGGTAGCCGCGATCGAACAACTCCTCATCTAGCTCGGGGGGCATATCCACCTCGCGAACCTCGGCCCCCAGCCTACGGTAGACTTCCAGCGCGGCGCGCACAGTCTCCTCGACCTCTGGCTCGGCGCCATCGAAGAAGAACTGGCGCGGGACCCCGATGCGCGCGCCGCGCACAGCCTCCTCGGGTGAGCGGCTAGCAACCAGCGCGGCGGCGTAGCTCATCGGCGGCGCGTCTATGCTGTCAGGGTCGCGCGGGTCGTAGCCCGCCAGCGCATCCAGCATGAGCGCGCAATCCTCCACCGTCCGGGCGATGGGTCCGGCGTGATCGTACGACCAGCTTAGCGTGATGATCCCATAGCGGCTGACCAGCCCATAGGTCGGCTTGAGGCCCGTCACGCCACAGCACGCCGCTGGGATGCGGATCGAGCCGCCGGTGTCGCTGCCCAGCGCGCCAAGGAAGTAGCCCACTGCGACGCCAGCCGCCGAGCCGCCGCTGCTGCCGCCCGGCACACGCTCCAGGTCCCAGGGGTTCCGCGTTGGCGGGGTGAAGGTCCCGTAGGCGAACTCATGGGTGTTGGTCTTGGCCACCAGGCTGGCGCCCACCGCGCGCAGGCGCTCCACCGCCGCCGCGTCCTCATCGGGGATATAGTCATCCAGCACGCGCGAGCCAGCGGTCGTCAGCACACCGCGAGTCAGGTAGAGGTCTTTGACGCCGATGGGGACGCCCAGCAGCGGGCTGGCGCGCCGCGCCCGGCGCTGGTCGCTGAGCAGCGTATCCGCCGCCTGGGCCTCCTCGCGCGCCGACGCCTCCATCAGCGTCACGCAGGCCTTCAGGTCGCCATCGAGCGCGCGGATGCGCTCCAGCCCGGCGTCTAACAAGCCCTCCGCCGTCAGCGAGCCATCCCGCAGCGCCTCCGCGGCCCGCGCGATGGTCAGTGGCCCTTCCGCTGCCCGCTCCTGGTCGCTCACTCGCGCCTCCCTTCCTCACTCCCCCTCTCCACATGCGAAAAGGGACCGAGGGGTGAGGTCCGCCCCCGCATAATGGCCTCGGCCCGTGGCAGGTCGTCGGCCGTCGTCAGCTTCAGATTATCCTCCGAGCCAGTGACGACCAGCACCAGCGCGCCCACCCGCTCGACCGTCGAGGCGGTGTCTGTGCCATCAAAGCCGCCAGTCTCCGCCCGCTCATAGGCGCCCAGCAGCAAACGCGCGTCGAAGGCTTGCGGCGTCTGCGCCCGCGCCAGCTCGCCCGGCGTGAAGAGTCGCTCCAGCCTGCCATCCGGCCCGGCCTCGCCGATCTCGTCGTCCACACCGACCGGAGCCGCCAGCAGCGCGCCGCCTGGAGCGTCCAGCGCCTGCGCGCCGCCCGCCAACCGCTCGATCTCCTCCGGCGTGACCAGGGGCCGCGCGCCATCGTGGATCATCACCAGGCCGATCTCGCCAGACTCGATGCGCGCTCGCAGAGCCGCCAGCGCCCGCCGCTCCGATCCCGCGCGGGTCGCGCCGCCCGCGACCACGCCGATCACCTTGCGCGGCTGAGCGCTCGCGGCGACCTCGCGCACGCGCGCCATCTCACCGGGATGCGCCACGAGCAGGACCTCATCCACCGACGCCGCCCGCTCGAACGCCTCGACGCTCCACAGCAGCGCCGGCTGCCCCGCCAGCGGTAGGAAGACCTTGTTCTCGCCCGCGCCCATGCGCGTCCCCTGCCCCGCGCAGAGGATGACCGCCACCACGCGCGCCATCTGCCCTCGCTCGCTGTTTGCCTATCGTATGACCGGGCGCGACCCCATCCGGCCTTCGGCCACCTTCCCCTCCCAGGGGAAGGCCCAATGGCGCCAACCGAGCTCCCCTCGCCTCTCAAGAGAGGAGGCCAGAGGTGAGGTCGCGCCGCCCCCAAACTCTACCACAGCCCGCGCGCCTAGCCTCACGGCGCGCATTCTAGCTCGCGCAGGCTCCGGCGCATGGATTCGGCTCCCGGGTCGCCCATGCGCTCATAAAGCGCGAGCGCCCGCCTGAATCCAGAGCATGCGGCGTCGCGGCTGCCATGTCCCCGCTCCACCACCGCCATCCAGCGCTCGGTTTCCGCGATCCACTCGATTTCATCTGGAGACATCGTCGCGCTGGGGATGCCGGATACGATCGCCACCGCCTCGCCTAGCCGCTCGCGCGCGCTGGCGACCTGCTCCTCGTTGAGATCGCGCACGCCCAGCCGCATGAGCGCCTTGGCGGTCGCGGGCTTGTCGTCCAGCTGGCGAGCCAGGCGCAGGGCTTCTCCGTAGCCCGCCCGCGCCTCGGCGCCGCGTCCGGTCTGTCCCTCGCACAGCGCAAGCTCGTACGTCTCAAGCTGAATGGCAGCTGGATCGCTCAGCTCGCGCGCCTGGGCGAGCGCCTGCTCGAATCCAGCGCGGGCCTGGAGGATGCGCCCCGCCCGCGCGCTGGACGCCGCCAGTTCATGCAGGGCGATGCGCAGCTCGGATCCATCGCCAAGCGCGCGGGCCGCCTCGACTGCCCAGGGGCGGAACAGGCGCTCGTCTTCGCGCCTGCCTCGCGCGCTCCACGCGCGGCTCAGCGCGCGCGCCAGATCGAGCAGCGTATGGTGGCAGGCGCGGGCGTGGGCCCAGGTGATAGCGCCCATCAGGCCAGCGGCCTCAGCCTCCAGAGCGCCCATGCCATCGTAGCCGGGGTGCGCGCGGGCGTAGTCGAGCCACCAGGCGGCGCAGGCGGCGCCGAGGGCGTCGCGCTCTTGCTCAGGGTACTCACGCAGTTTGCCCGCGGCGTACTGGCGGACCAGGGGATGGAGCCGCAGGCGCGCGGCGGCCAGCGCCTCTACCAGGCGCAAGCCGATCAGCGCATCGAGCGCCTCCGCCGCGCGCTCGCGCCACGCCTCGCCTCCGCCGCCGTCTATAGTAGCCGGTTCATCCATGTTGGCGCTGAGGACGGCGCCAGCCAACGCCAGGGCGACTCCGCGCGGGAAGGTCGCGCCCTCCACCAGCGAGAGGCCCGCCAGCAGGCGTCGCTGCTGGTCGCCGAGAGCGATCCATGAGCGGCCAATCCGCGCGCGGAGACTCGCCAGCGGGCCGCGCGAGCTGTCCTCGTGGGCGTCGCGAGCCGCCTCGTCCAGTGGCTGGCGGGTGAGGGCGGCTGAGGCGGCGCCCAGATCAATCGCCAGCGGCAGGCCCCCAACCGTTGTGATCATGTTGGGTATCAGCGGCTCATCGTCCGCCGTGGGGCGGGTTGGGTCGCCCTGATGGAGGCGCTGGCGGAAGAGGGTTTCGGCGGGGGCGGCCTCCAGCGGCCCGAGGGGAAACTCAGACACCCTCGCGTCCTGGATGGCCTGCCGGGCGGTCAGGAGCAGGGTGGCGCGACCACCGGCGAGAATGTCGAGCAGGGCGACGGCGTTGAGCGTCGGCTCGATGTTGTCAAGGGCGAGCAGCAGGCGAGACGCGCCCTCGGTGTGGAGGCTGGCGTAGACCGCCTGGCGGCGGCGTTCGGGGTCGGGTTCAGCGGTGGCGCGCTCGTCGCCCATGGCGCGGGCCACCCGCGTCAGCATGGCCTCCAGCCCGCTATCGCCGCTCTGCCCTTCACACGAGAGCCATACCGCGCCGCCGGGGAACAGCCCGCGTTCGCCCGCCCGCGCCACGACCTCCGCCGCAAAGACGGTCTTGCCAACGCCAGGCAGGCCATTGAGCGCGCTGACGGTGAGCGAGGAGCCACTGGTAAGGCTCGTCAAGGCTTCGTCAAGCGCGACATCGCGACCCATCAGCCGCCCGACGCGCGGCAAGCCCTCCGGCGCGACGACGCCGGTTGGGGCGCCGGGCGCCATCGCGCCGATCAACTCGCCCGCGCGGGCAGCGGCGCGGGTGTCCTCGACGACCCAGGCGCGCGCTTGCGGGGCGGCGGCCCCAGTTGACGCCGGGCGCTCCTCAGCGACCGCCTCGCGCGCGATCACTTCGGCGCGCAGCCTTCCGGCGGCTTCCTTGCGCCGCGCCACTTCAGCATTGGCCCGCCGATCAGCCAGAACGGCCAGCACTACCAGAACCAGCAGCGCGCCGCCCGCGATCGCCAGCGCGACGGGATGGGCGGCGACGAGGTCTGCGGCGAATTCCAGTTGACCGTATGTCCCGGCCACAAATCCTGCGGAACCATTGGAGACATAGATGTACGCAGCGTCCACGAACACCCCAACGATCGCCAGCGCCACCAGCCACCGCAGCGCTGCCAGCGGCCAGCGCAGGGCTGGATGCGTGGGTGGCAACACCAGCTCGTACCGTGGGATGGCCTCTGGCTCTGGCGCGCGCTCGCGCCCGCCGCTGCCGCCCGCCTCATCACGCTCCATGCCGCCATCTCCTCCGGTCGAGTGGCGCCGTCATCGTCCGCCTGTCGCTGCTCAGGATAGCAGAGCGCCACATGGGCCGCAAGCGAGGGCGAGGCGCCTGGTTTGGGTATGCGTGCGGGCCGGAGGAGGTGATGGGCAATGGGTGTGGTATGACATCGGATAGGTAAAACGAATGTTTCACATGGAGCGCGCTCCCACGGCGGATCGCGGCGGGGCGAGACAGTCATGCGCCCGCCGTCCAGATGGGCGGCGAGGGCCGAAGGGGGCAGCGGCGCGGCGGCGAGCGCGCGTCGCTCGTCCTGCCAGGTGGATATACTGTGCGAGCGCCAGAGCGCGGCCACCAATGGCCGGCGCACGGTGGGTGAGCCTGAAAGCCCAGGGGCGCGGCTGTGACGCAAGCGGGCATGGGCGCATATCAGGGAGAGGCGAGAGCGTGAGTGCGGAAGAGCGCGCCACAGAGGCAGGGCGCGGCGGAGAGCGGGCCGAGCGGGAGCAGAGCCCGATTCGCCAGCAATACCTGAGCGTCAAGCGCCAGTATCCCGACGCGATCCTCTTCTTTCGCCTGGGCGACTTCTATGAGATGTTCGACGAGGACGCCGAGCTGGTCGCCCGCGAGCTGGAGATCACGCTGACCAAGCGCGACTTCGGGCGCGGCCTGCGCTCCCCCATGGCTGGGGTGCCACATCACGCCGCCGACGGCTACATCGCGCGCCTGATCGGCAAGGGCTACCGGGTGGCGATCTGCGAGCAAGTCAGCGACCCGGCGCTCTCACGCGGGCTGGTGGAGCGCGAGGTGATTCGCGTCGTCACGCCGGGGACGGTGGTAGACCCAGCGATGCTGGCGGCCAAGCGCAACAACTTCCTGGCGGCGGCGACTCTCAGCCGGGACGCCGTTGGCGTGGCCTGGGTGGATATCACCACGGGGGAGTTCGCGTGCGCGCAATTCGCCGCCGCCGACCCGGAGGCCGCGCTGGCGCAGGAATTGACGCGTGTGCAGCCAGCGGAGGCGCTGGTCGAGGCGGCGCGCCCCAGCCGCGTTCCGCTGCCACGACGCGGCCCGCGCCACGCCCACGATGGCGAGCATGGCGAGCATACCGTGACGGTCGAGGATGACGGGGATGATGAGCCGTCCAGCCTGGCGGAGCGGCTGGGGGCGCTGGACCCACGCCACAGCCTGACCATCACCCCCTGGGACGCGCGCTACTTTCGTGAGGACACCGCGCGCGAGCGGCTACTCGATCATTTCCAGATCGCGTCGCTGGAGCCGTTCGGCTGTGAGGGGGCGCCGCTGGCAGTGCGCGCGGCGGGGGCCGTTCTGGCGTACCTTCAGGAGACGCAGCGTGGCGCGCTGGCGCAGATCACCGGGCTGGAGACCTACAGCGTCAGCGGCTTCATGACGCTGGATGCGCACACGCGGCGCAATCTGGAGCTTTTCGAGAGCGGGCGCGGCGGCGGGATCAAGGGGTCGCTGCTTGGCGTGCTGGACCACACGCGCACGCCGATGGGCGGGCGGCTGCTGCGGCGCTGGCTGGGCGAGCCGCTGCTGGACCTGGCGCGGCTGCGTGAGCGCCAGGACGCCGTAGCGGCGGCGAAGGAGCAGGTGGCCCTGCGCGCGCGGCTGACACCGATCCTGAGCCGGGCGGGGGACATCGAGCGGCTGATCAACCGTGCGCTGCAGCGCATCGCCACGCCGCGCGACCTGGTGGCCCTGGCGCATGGCCTGCGCGCGGTGGAGGAGGTGGCGGCAGTGACGATGGACGCGCCGGAGGGGCTGGCGCGAGTCTGCGCGACCATTCACCCGCTGCCGGAATTGCAGGCGCTGATCGGCGCGGCGCTGGTGGACGAGCCCCCGCTGACGATGGCCGAGGGTGGCGCCATCCGCCAGGGCTACCATGCCGAGCTGGATACGCTGACCGATGCGGCGCGCAACGGGCGGCAGTGGGTGGCGGAGCTGGAGCGTAAAGAGCGCGAGCGCAGCGGCATCAGCACGCTCAGAGTCGGCTATAACAAGGTCTTCGGCTACTATCTGGAGGTCTCCAACTCGCAGCTGAGCCGCGTGCCAGAGGACTACATCCGCAAGCAGACGCTCAGCACGGGCGAGCGCTTCATCACGCCCGACCTGAAGGAGTACGAGGCGCTGATCCTCAACGCGCAGGAGAAGAGCGTCAAGCTGGAGCAAGAGCTGTTCGCGGCGCTGCGGGCGGATGTGGCGGCGCAATGGGGCGAGCGAGTCCTGCGGACGGCGCGGGCGCTGGCGGAGCTCGATACGCTGCTGGCGCTGGGCGATGTGGCGGCGCGACGGAACTACTGCCGCCCCACGCTGGATGATAGCGACACCATCCACATCGTCGCCGGGCGGCATCCAGTCGTGGAGGCGACGCAGCGCGATGTGGCGTTCGTCCCGAATGACACGGAGATGTCCACCAATGACGCTCAGATCCTGCTGCTGACTGGGCCAAACATGGCGGGTAAGTCCACCTATCTGCGCCAGGTAGCCCTCATCACGCTGATGGCGCAGATCGGCTCGTTCGTGCCGGCGGAGTCGACGCGCATCGGGCTGGTGGACCGTATCTTCACCCGCATCGGCGCCCAGGACGACCTCGCCACCGGGCAGAGCACGTTCATGGTGGAGATGGTGGAGACGGCGACGATCCTGCGGCATGCGACGCCACGCAGCCTAGTCATCCTGGATGAGATCGGGCGCGGCACCAGCACCTATGACGGGCTGGCCATCGCCCGGGCGATCGTGGAATACTTGCACAACAATCGCAGCCGGAGCGCGCGGACGCTCTTCGCCACGCACTATCACGAGCTGGTGGAGCTGGCGCGGGCCCTACCGCGCGTGCGCCCCTACACAGTAGCGGTCGCCGAGGAGAGCGGGCAGGTGGTGTTCCTGCGGACGATCGTGCCGGGCGGCGCCGACAAGAGCTACGGCATCCACGTCGCCCAGCTTGCGGGCATCCCGCGCCAGGTGGTGCGCCGCGCGGAGGAGGCGTTGGAGGAGTTGGAGCGCAAGGGCGACGCGGGCCATCGCCGCCAGCGCATGCGTGAGATAGCGCCACCACAGGCGGTGCAGCTGACGCTCTTCTCCGCCGAGCCTGACCCGATTGTCGAGGAGCTGAAGACGCTGGAGATAGACGAGCTGACGCCGCTGGAGGCGATTGGGCGACTCTACGAGTTGCAGCGCAAGGCTCGCGAGCGGCGCTAGCAGCGTGCGGGCTTTCACCGCCATAATCTAAGCGGCTTGTCCAGTTATTGGGGGAACTACTCAACCTGCGCACTAACCACCAACATGACCACCCGCGGCATCCTCTACTGTGGCGGCTTGTGGGGTGGTCCCAACACCTCGCTCGATACCGGCGGCTGGGATACCGAACTCTACGCAATCCGCATGGAGTAACCACCTGACGAGAGCGTCACTCCGAAGCCGGATGGATTGGGCAGGGGCGCCCGCCGACCAGCTTTCTTCTTGCCGCTCTCGCCTCCTTACCCTGGCGCAAGAACCATAGCGGCCCTGACTACGCCCGCGCGCTCGCAGGCTGGATACTATCCTAGCATTATTGCGGGGGGATCAGACTAGACAGGATACGGTTGGCGCTAGATCGAGATGGAACACGAGCCCGTCCGTAGACCTGGATCACCGCAGTGCGGATTTTGGCATACCTCTCTGCGCCGAGTGTACACCAAGCATGGTCTGTCCCACGCGCCACCAGCCGTACGACGAGGCCTCCGTAGTGTCGTACGTACTTGCGCCCTGGCAGCTGCGCAGCCGGAACACGATGGCATTGAGCGCGCGTCGATGCGCGGCGGCCGCGTCGGCTTGAGTCGGTCGAGAGCGGCGATGATCGGGGCAATCCGGTCCCACAGGGCCGCAGGGAAACCTCCCATCGTGGGCAGGTCCTCGGGCCTGGGCCGCGCTTTGGCAACAGGTATCTGGGATGACGGCTCAACAACCGTCTCCCGGCGCTGTATCCCACCGGCTACGGGGTTGGGACGAGCGGTCGGTAACGCTCGCGCATCTCCTGATCGCCCCGCTCGCGCAACGCCGCAGCGAAGACAGCGGGCGGCAGACGGAAGTTCGTGGCAATCTCACGGCTTTGCTGCGCGACCCAGTCGACGCGCGGACGGCGGCGGGCGACGTAGGTATCCAAGGCGCGCTCGACGCTCTCCGCGGTGCGCAGGACTTCGGCCAGCACCAAGGCATCTTCCATCGCCATAGACCCTCCCTCAGCCATCGTGGGGGGAGCGGCATGTGCGGCGTCACCGATGAGCACCACGCGACCGCTGTGCCACTGTGCGACGTCTACCCACTCGATGGGCCCGCAGTGGAGCTGCTCATCGCGCGTGAGCGCAGCCAAGTACGCCGGGACGGGCCCCCCAAACGCCGCAAAGCGCTGGCGCACGCGCTCCAGCCGGCCCGCAAGCGGATCATGGAAGCGAGGTCCGCTGACCTGCCCAGCGCCGTACGTCCGTCCGTCGCCCATCGGCACGAGCAGGAAGCCATCTGGCGAACCGTCATCGCCTTTCAGGAACATCCAGTGGGTTACGCCTGGTGGACGCATTGGGATCAGACTGCGCCACAACATCAGCCCGATATAGTTAGGCGAGTCCGCGCCCAGCGTGAGCTGGCGCACGGTCGAGGCGATGCCGTCAGCGCCAACCACCAGATCGTAGTCCCCCGACGAGCCGTCACTGAAGCCGACCCGAACCCGCTCGGCGTCCTGGGTCAAGGACGTGACCGCAACGCCAAGCCGACAGGGCACGTCCGCCGCGCCTACCAGCAGCCCCTGCTGCAGGGCGGGGCGGGCGATACCGATGCAGGGACCCACCTCCCCCCACATCTCCTCCAGGTCGGTCTCGGTGAGCTTCTCCCACCGCTGGTCATACCAGCCATAGCGACGGATGACCATCCCGGCCTGCTCCACCGCCGCGCCCAGGCCGAGCGCCCGGAGCACGCGTATGCCGTTGGCATGCAACAAAATCCCTGCGCCCTCGGCCCGCCACTCGGGGTTACGCTCCACGAGCTCCGGGTGAAAGCCTTGTTGCTGTAGGGAGATGGCCAGTGTGAGCCCGGCGATGCCGCCGCCAACAATCAAGATGCGCGCTACAGTGGCCATCCCTCATTCCTCTCTCCGCCCCTTAGGCTGGACGAGGCATGCTGAACTGCTTTTGATTGCATCACTGCCTCCAGTCTACCGTATGCCCGCATCTTTGAGATAAGTGTTAAGTGGTACACCCGGCAAGTTTCGAGACATCGCGCATGTGGTTCCGACACGCAGCTAAGTCGCTGAAGATGCGATCATGTTCCCGTGTTCTTACCAGATGCGCCACTAAGCAGCGCCCATGGTGTGCGCAGTACCTCGAGAAGGGATACAAGCCGATGGCGGGAACGGTGGCAGCGGTGAGCCTCAGCCCGACGCATACCTTTTCCAAGCCTAGCCTGGAGCGCATCCGGCTCTTGGCGGGGCTGGGAGTGGAGGGCGACGCGCACTTGGGCGTGACAGTGAAGCACCGCTCGCGCGTCAAGCGTGACCCAAGCCAGCCCAACCTGCGCCAGGTCCACCTGATCCACGCTGAGCTGCACGATGAGCTGCGGGCCGCTGGATTCGATGTGGCCGCCGGGCAGATGGGCGAGAATATCACGACGCGCGGCGTGGACCTGCTGCGGCTCCCCACCGGATCGCGGCTGCGCCTGGGCGACACGGCGGTCATCGAGATAACGGGCCTCCGCAACCCGTGCGCCCAGCTGGACGGCCTCCAGCCAGGCCTGATGGCCGCCGTGCTAGACCGCGACGAGCGCGGCGCGCTCATTCGCAAGGCCGGGGTGATGGCCATCGTGCTGACCGGAGGCGGCGTCTGCCCCGGCGACCCGATCACCATTGAGCTGCCGCCAGAGCGGCGCCGACCTCTCGATCCGGTATGAGTCCACCGGCAGGCGCGCCGCCCGCTCGATGAGATGTGGCGCGCTCCCCCCAGGATGAGCGAGCGCGCAAATATGCGCAGAGTGATTGACGGGCACTCCGAAGCGAGGCATACTCGGCATGACAGGCAAGCGGTAAGACAGGCTGCCGGGTTCATGCTATCGCGGATGGACCTGGGCGTTGGAGGATCAAGGGGAGTACGATGAGCTGGTTTGGTTTCTGGCGGCGGCAAGCGAAGACCGCAGCTGAGCCGCGCCCTGCTAGCGGTCTCTTCCACTTCGTTGGTGGTCGCCGTCATGTGGCGGGGGTACCATACGCGCTGCCCAAGGACGATGCCGAGATCAACCGCCTCGACTTCCAGCACTACATGCTGCGCTACGCGCTGCGTGGCAACTACCTCGCCCCGCTTGACAAGCCTCGCGACATTCTCGATGTAGGATCGGGCTCCGGGCGCTGGACGCAGGAGATGGCGCTGACGTTTCCCGATGCCAATGTGTTTGGTCTCGATCTGGCGCCACCTCCCGCCGAGGCGGCGACGGATGGCAGAGGCGTTGCTCGTGACACGCGGCCGCCCAATTACGTATTCGTCGCTGGCAACGTCCTGGAGGGCTTGCCGTTCGCGGACGCGAGCTTCGATTTCACGCATCAGCGGCTGCTCTTCGCGGCGATTCCGCGCCCGCGATGCCCGCGATGGCCGCAGGTGGTCTCCGAGCTGGCGCGCGTCACTCGACCTGGCGGCTGGGTGGAGCTGGTGGAGGGCAGCGTTGGCGCAGGGGCGGCCTCTCCCGCCGAGCGGATGTTCACACAGTGGGCGCTCGCGGTGACCGCCAGACGGGAGATTGACTTGCAGATTGGCCCGCACCTGCCCACATTCTTGCGGGAGGCGGGGCTGGCGAACGTGACGACGCGTGAAGTCCAGATCCCGATTGGCAAACACGGAGGACGCCTTGGCCGGATGATGCAAACGGATGTGCTGGCGGTAATCCAGGGACTGCGCGGGCCGACTCTCGCCACGGGCATTACGGACGCCGCTACCTTCGACGCGACGATCAAGCAGTGGCTTGCCGAGGCGGACCACTATCGCTCCCACTGGGCGATGTATGTGGTCTGTGGGCAGCGTCTCGCCTGAGCGCTCAAGACGCGCTCAGCGACGCTCAGCGAATGGAATGGGTATCAGCGGGGGCGGGCTGGCGCTGCGCGCGCGCATGGCTGAGCCAGCCGAGGACGGCCTGCGTGCCGATAGCGGTGAGCGTCGCGGCGCCGAACGTCACCCAGAGCGGCGCGGAGGTCAGCAGCGCCTCGATGACGGCGAAGAAGGCGATGAAGCCGAAGAGCCCAAGCGCAAGGCCGCGCGCGAAGCGTATCGCCTGGTCGGGGCCAAGCAGGTGATGGTTGAAGCCCACGAGGATGGAGGCGTAGATCGGCAAGGTAGCGAGCAAGCCGCTCAAATACGCCCCAACTGAAGCCGCGGCGGCGGTCAGCGCGAGTAGGAAGGTCGTGGCGACGATCATACGGGCGGGGATGTCCCACCAGGGCGGGCTACCGCTCGTCTGGGCCTCGCGCGCATGCGGCATGAGCCAGTTAAGCGCCAGCAGCGAGGCGGTGGCTATGGCCAGGGCCGTCAGCCCGGACATATGGACGTGATCGAGCGCTAGCGTAGCGAGCAAGGTGGCGAACCATCCGCCGAGCAGCGCCAGCGGCCACGGCTTGCGCAGAGCCGCCAGCCAGCCATAGACCAGGCAAAAGAGCGCGACGCCAATCGCGCCGAGCAGGATGCCGGAGGCGGTCTGGCGGGCGAAGCCTGTCCCATATTGCAGAGCGATGAAGAGAGCGACAGGCCCAGACGTGAGGGGCAGGCCAATGAGCAGCCCACTGACCGTCGCGCCCCAGCGGCGCTCAGCCATGCTGACGGCCCAGATCAGCATAGGTGTCAGCAGTATCTTGAAGATGGTGATTGTCATGCGCTCTCGGCTACGGCGCCGCCGCGGCCCCCATAAGCAACGCCACCCTGGCCGCGCCATGGAGCGCGAGCAAGGTGGCGTTGGCCATTTGGCTCCCCGGACAGGATTCGAACCTGTAACCTTGCGGTTAACAGCCGCCTGCTCTACCGTTGAGCTACCGAGGATCACTGGCTGCTCGGCCTCGCGTGCGATGGGCTCACACGTCATCGGCTTTTGCGGCAGCGAACTGTAGTATACACGCGCTTCCCAAGCGGCGTCAAGCGTGTAACGTCCAGATTGGCGCCCGGTCGCTCTCAGAGGGCGGGCCGCGCTACTCAGCGACCGCCTGGAAGACGATGATCTCCTCGAACGAAGTCCCGTCTATCTGGTAGGCGTAGCAGCCCGCCGTGACGAGCCGTGTGAACGTGACCCAAGTGGACCAGGCGGGTGGTGTGACGGCCTGGCCGCCTATGCGCAGCTCGCTCAGGCGCGGCTCCATCCCTGGAGGGCTGCCACTTGTCTGACTGAGGCCGCCGTTGAATTCTAGCGCGCCGGAGCCATCAATTCGTCCTCCGCGTATCAGCGCCGGGCCGGTATACGCTGGCTGAATCTCCCAGAACTCCTTGAAGCCGCCATAGCCGCTGGCCGCGTCACCAAGTGACGCCGCGCTGCTGAAGGTGATGGAGCCGTTGGCGCGCTGAGCGATGACATAGACCGGACCAACCCCTTGCGCGTAGGGAAAGTCAGGCGAGACGCCCTGGCGCGCGGGGGTAATGGGACAGGCGGCGCCAGCGGCCAGTACGGGCAGCCGCAGCGGGCGGGCCTCCAGGCTAGCCCATATGGAGTCAGGCGCCGCTGTTACGCCTGACCCAGTGGTAGGCGCAACGCTCGTCGCGCCTCCGCGAGCGGCGGTCGCGGTCGGCGCGACGGAGTCTGGTTGGCTGGCGTCACCCGCCGGAGCCGCACATCCTGCCAAGGCGAGCGCCAGCGTGAGCGCCAGCGTGAGCGCCAGCGTGAGCGCCAGGAGCGCGCGCTGGCGCCAGCCGGAACGCAGGTTACGTGAGGTAAGCTGGCAGCTTATCATTGTGCTGTAAGAACGGCACTCTGCCCCTGAGCGCAAGAAGCATTGCGTCGCGCTGCGCGAGAGACGCTTTGCTGGAGCGCTGCGTGAGAGGCGCTTTGCCGGCGTGCTGCGTTGGCGCGGCCGGGCGGCGGACCGCTGTCGCGCCGATACTGAAGGCATAGAAATTGCCATCCAGATTGCCGACATAGAGCCACCCATTCGAGACCGCCACCGCCCCAAAGAAGATCGCGCCGGAGGTAGTGTCAATATAGCTCCATATCTGGGCGCCGGTCGCGGCGTTGTAGGCCAACACACTGTGCCCCGCTACCGCAATCACCACGCCTGGTGTCACAGTAAGCGCGGCGAGCACATGCCC
>DASTKI010000197.1:0-6374 GCA_035716045.1 Ktedonobacterales bacterium | reverse complement strand
CCGCGCCGACCTGCCGACCTGATGAGCGCGGGCGGCGCGCGCCTGGTTGTCAGCGCACTTCCGCCTTGCGCATCAGCGCCCAGACTTTCTCCGGGCGCAGCGGCATGTCTATGGAGGTGACGCCCAGCGGGGCCAGCGCATCCAGCACGGCGTTGACGATGGTGGGCGGCGCGGCGATGGTCCCGGCCTCACCGACGCCCTTCGCGCCGAGCGGATTGCCCGGCGCGGGCGTCTCCACATTCCCAAGCTCGTAGCGGGGGAGCTGACTGGCTTTGGGCAGGGCGTAGTCCAGCAGAGAGCCGCTGACGATTTGCCCATCCGGGCCGTAGGCGATCTCCTCGTAGAGCGCCTGGCCGATGCCCTGCGCCAGCGAGCCGTGGACCTGCGCCTCCGCGAGATGATGGTTGAGCACGCGACCGAAGTCATCCACGGCGACGTAGCGCAGGATGCGCGTCTCGCCAGTCTCGCCGTCTACTTCCACGATGGCGATGTGCGCGCCGGAGCCGACGGTCGTGTCGGGCGGCGTGAAGGAGCGCCAGGCCGCCAGTCCTTCGATGGGCGCGCCATTGGCGGGATTGGGCGCCTCGCGCTCGATGAGCTGTGGCTGCGCCTCCACGGCGCGCGCCAACTCCCCAAGCTCGACGCCGCGCGAGGGGACGCCGCGCACGGTGATCCGTCCATCCGCGACAACCAAGTCGTCCGGCGCCGCTTCCAGACGGTCGGCGGCCAGCTTCACGGCTTTCTCGCGCGCCGCTTCCGCCGCCAGCAATACCGCCGAGCCCGCGATCTGCGTCACCCGGCTCCCAAAGGTGCCGATACTGAAGCCAGGCAATGCGGAATCGCCCATATGCACCGTAACCCTGTCGCCGGGAATGGCAAAGACGCTGGCGGCGATCTGGGCGAAGCTCGTGAAGTGTCCCTGCCCATTGGAGGCGACGCCGCTCTGAACCAGGATTGTCCCATCTGGCATGATGCGCACGGTGGCGGCTTCCTGGGGGCCATCCGCCGGGCCAAAGCGGCCACCAGACGTCTCGGTGAACGTTGCGACGCCAATGCCAAGTAGATTCCGCTCTCCTCGCGCGCGCCGCTCACGCTGGCGCGAGCGCCAGCTGGAATAGTCCACCAGCTCCAGCGCCTTGTCGAGCGCCGCCTGGTAATTGCCGCTATCATAGACGGAGCCGGTCGGCGTGGTGTAGGGGAACATATCCGGCGTGAGCAGATTGCGCCTGCGCACGTCTACAGGGTCCAGCTTCAGCTCGCGGGCGACCGCGTCCATGACGCGCTCCAGCATGTAGGTGGCTTCCGGACGCCCCGCGCCGCGATAGGCGCCGACGGGTACCGCATTCGTGAGCGCGCCGAACACCTCCGCCGAGATGGCTTCGAAGCGATACGGCCCGTTGAGCCATCGCGCCGACCGGGCCTGAAACATCTCCGGCGTCCTGAGTATCTCGTGCCCTGGGAACGCGCCCAGGTCCCCGAAGATGCGCACGCGCAAGCCCAGGACGCGCCCATCCGCGGTATAGGCCGCCTCGATGTCGTTGATCTGGGCGCGCCCATGCACATTGGCCTGAATGTTCTCGCTGCGGTCCTCGATCCATTTGACTGGACGCCCATAGCGCACGGCGAGCAGCGCCGCGACGATCTCTTCACCGAGCAGCCCGATCTTCGTGCCAAAGGCGCCGCCGGTATCGGCATTGATGACCTGGATGGAGGCGGATGGAATATGGAGCGCTTCGGCCAGGTCGAGCCGCACGCGAAACACGCCCTGCGAGGATACCCAGGCGGTGAGTTGGCCGGTCTCCGGGTCGAAGTCGAACATGCAGGCGCGCGGCTCCATGGGGCTGGCGGCGAGGCGCTGGTTCACCAGACGCAGCTTGACGACGCCGTCGGCGCGCGCGAAGGCGGCTTCGATATCGCCGCCATTGACAGGTATCCGGTACAGCTCGTTGGAGCCGACCCGCTCATACAGGACCGGAGCGCTGGGGGCGAGCGCCTGCTCCGCGTCGGTCACCGCGGCTAGCGGCTCGTACTCGACCTCGACGAGCGCCCGCGCATCGGCGGCGGCGTAGCCAGTCTCGGCCAGCGCGGCGGCGACGGGATGACCGGCATAGAGGGCCGTGTCTATGGCCAGCGGGCGCCATTCGATTCGCGCGCCGCTCGCCGTGTGGGCGCTGGCCAGCACTGGCAGTGCCCCGGCCAGCTCGCGGCCGGAATGGACCGCCACCACGCCGGGGACCGCGCTGGCTTGCCCGGTCTGGACCGCGCCAATGCGCGCATGGGCGTACGGGCTGCGGACGACGGCCATGATGAGCGGCTCGGGCCGTCCCGCGGGTGAGCGAAGGTCATCCACGTACTGGCCGCGCCCGGTGATGAGTCGCTCGTCTTCGCGGCGTCGCGCGAACCCTGGCTCGAATCCTTTTGGGGCGTGTCTCTCAGCCATGCCAGTGAACCTCCAACGCTCGATTGTGCCCTCACGCATCATGGAATCATCCAGGACCGCAGCCAATGACCCGTGGCACTGAGCGCCGCGCGCCGATGGAGCATACCACCCCTGAGAAAATGTATTCCGCTCACGATACCACGCGCCAGCCGAAGGCCAACGCACCTTCGCGAGCGGAATGCGCCCCTCGGTAGGGAGACCGCGAGATAGAGCAGGGGAGGATCAGGCCATGCGCGCTGGCCGCTCTCGGCCACGGCTCGCGCGGCGCGCTGAGGCATGGCAAGCCGCCGCCCACGCTCATCCTTGCGCGGGCGGCGGAGGCGCCAGATCTTACGCCCTGGCTTCGGTCGGTGTGGCCTCAGCTGGCTCCGGCGCGATGTTCTGGTTCATGTGGAACAGGTTGGTTGGGTCGTACTTCCGCTTCAACTCCACGAGGCGGTCATAGTTGTCGCGATACGTGGCCCGCAGGCGCTCGTTCCCCTCATCCATCAGGAAGTTGACGTACGCGCCACCGGCCGAATAGGGATGCAAGGCATCCCAGTAGGCGCGCACCCAGTTGATGGTGCGCTCGGTATCGGCCGGATCGGGATACTCCCCGATGATGATGTGGGTGTACTCAGCGTCACGATAGGCCCATGCGGTCTCCTGATTGGAGACGCGGTGTACGGCGCCATTGACAGGATAGATATGCATCCCGCTGCTGCCGCTGGGAACCCGCGGCCCGTATTCGGCGTGGGTGTCGAGCATCGCGTCACTCAGCTCGTTGGCGAAGTCGGCCTTCCAGTAATTGAAGTGTTCGCCAGGGCGAGACATCGCGTCGAACATGCTGTTGAGCGCGGGCAGCGGCATCGGGCCGGTGGCGTCCAGCGCGGGCGGACCGAATTCGCGGAACGGCCTGAGCGTCTCATCGGCGCGCTCGCGCGGGCCGCTGTAGCAGAGCGCGACGGCGCAGGCACGCTGGTTGCGCAGATGCTCCGGGAAGGTGGGGGCGTCGGGCACGATCAGGAAGGCGAAGAACGCGTTCAGATCGTTGGGCGCGCTCGCCATCACCTCGCGATAGAGCCCCAGGACGTCGCGCGCTCGCTCGATAGGGTAGATGATCGGGCCGCCGACGATATCGCTCACTGGGCTCAGGCGATACTCGAAGCTCGTCACGACGCCAAAGTTGCCGCCGCCACCGCGCAAGCCCCAGAAGAGATCGGGGTTCTCGTCGGCGCTGGCGACGATCAGCCGCCCATCCGCCGTGACGACATCGGCGGAGATCAAGTTGTCGCAGGAGAGGCCGTACGCGCGGGTTAGGTGCCCGATGCCACCGCCGAGCGTCAGTCCGCCGATGCCAGTCGTGGAGACGAGGCCCGCTGGGACCGCATAGCCAAAAGCATGCGTCGCGTGGTCTACATCGCCCCACGTGCAGCCGCCCTCGGCGCGCACACGCTGGCGCGCGGGATCCACATGCACGCCGCGCATGCGCGAGAGGTCAATTACGATGCCGCCATCATTGGTCGCGAAGCCGACGACATTGTGCGATCCTCCGCGCACAGAGAGGTCCAGCTTGCGCTCGCGCGCGAAATTGACCGCCGCGATCACATCGGCGGCATCTACCGCGCGAACGATCAGGGCAGGATGGCGGTCAACCATCTTGTTGAAGACCTGTCGCGCGCGCTCGTACTCCGCATCGCCCGGACGCAAGAGATCGCCGCGGACCAAGGCGCGCAACGCCGCTACGTCGTCATCGCTGATCGGGCGCCCAGCCGTCGCTGGCGCTTGTGAGATTGCCATGATGTTCCACCTCTTCTCGGTCTCTCACCCTCGGCCACCACTGCCTGCCGCCATTGCTTGCCGAGGAACGCTGGGAGCCAGGCGGCGAACGTGGGACAATGCGCCAGATCGCTGGCCACTCCGGCCCGGCGTGTCTGTCCTCAGGCGCGCGCCAGATCACCATCGTTCGTGGGCGCCGCGCGGGCGGGGGATGGTCATGCGAAAACCCGTCACGCCCGCTCGGTCCAGATCCCGCTCACAGGTTCGAGCATGGGGATAGCAGGGCGCGCCATTGGCGCCGCTGAACATCGCGCGACATCCTATCGCGGGCTGCCGGTTGGTTCCATCGCCGGCTCGATCGCGACCATCCCTGGTCCTCGCTGGTAACGGCAGCAATGGTATATGGGGCTTGGTGGCAAGTCAAGACGCGCCGGGCCGCGCGCGATGAAGTCCCGCACAATGGTCCATATCAGATACCCCATTGTGCGGGCTACCCACTCGTGTCCGCGCCGCTCACGCGCGCTTGGGAAGGACCAGCGTGGCCAGCACGGGGCGGTGGTCAGAGGCGGCGCTGACCGAGCGCGTGGAGGTATCGCTCAGCGCGTGGCAGGCAATGAGGCCGCTGGCCAGCGCTGGGCTGGCGAAGATGTAGTCTATGCGGCCCGCCGGGAAATCAGCGGGGCAGGTCATCCGTGGCTCACACGAGTCGGGCTGGGCGGTGGCGAGGTCCACCAGTCCGGCGGCGCGCGTCTCGGCGATGACGGCGCGCGGGACGTAGAGACCGGCGCCAGCATCCAGTAGCGCGGCCGTGGGCTGCCAGCGCGCCAGGCCGATCAGCGCGCGCCCCAGCGGGCGCAAGGGCGCCGGCAGCACGTCTTCCATGCCAGGTAGGCCAGACAGCTTGGCCCCTTTCGCCCGCTGCGCATCCAGGTCCGCGGCGCGCAGCAGCAGGCGCGAGGCCCGTAGCGGCTCGCCAGGCGCCAGACTATTGAAGTCGCCCATCAGCAGGCATGGCTCGCCGCTCTCCGCCTTGACCCGCGACAGGCGCGCGAGCGTGTAGCGTAGCTCGCGCAGCCGTATCCCCTCGCCGGCGCGCCAGAAATTGTAGGCGCCGGCGAGGTGCGCGACGAAGACCCGCAGCGGAGCGGCGTCCGGCGGCTCGATGACGGCCTCGATCAGGGCGTTACGCAGCGGCGCGCCCGCATGCGATGTCGTTTCGCGCACGGGCCAGCGGCTCAACAGTCCGGCGGGCGAGCCGCGCCCGCCGCATGATGCGCCATACGCGCGCTTCATGCCTAGCCGTTCGGCCAGCGCGTCCAGCGTGCGCGGCTCGATCTCTTGCAGGCCGATGATATCGGGCTGGGCGTCACGGATGACGGCCTCGATGGCATCGAGCCGTGGCCACCCGCCCGCCAGCGTGTTCCACGTCATGACCCGCGTCGCCTGCCCGACCGGAGCTCCCGGCTCCTTCCGTCGCTGATCGTCATCCGCGTCGCTCAACACGGCCTCCTCTCCGTCTGCGCCAGGTGATGTGGTGGGATTCCGGGCGCGCCCGATGCTTGAAGGTATTCGGGCGCGCGCAGGGCATTTGATATTACATCACAAGTCCGCCCGTGATGACCCGCATGCTGGTCCGCCAGCATGCGGATCATCACGGGCGGCTCAACTCCACAAGATGGAGGCGACCTGAGATTAGCGGCGTATCCGCGGCTCACGCCCGCTCGAAGACGGCCTGGATGACCGTGAGGCGCTGCTCTTTGAGGTTGCGAACCATATTACCGAACGCTGGCCCGAAGCTCGCGCCCAGCAGCAGGTGCAGGCCAAGCGGCGGGAGATCCGCAGCCGCGCGCTCGAAGAGAGACAGGCGCTCCTCAAAGAAGGCGAGCGAAACCGCCGTCTTGTCGACCCAGGCCTGTTCGCGCCAGCCGCTCCCAGCCAGGAGGGACCGCACCTCTTCCGGCGGCCAGAGAAAGCTGATGTGCTGATCGGTGGCCCAGGGAACGGGAAACAGGACAGGCGTATTTGGCCCAGCCATGATCTCATGGAAGGCCAGCTGCCCGCTGGGGCGCAGCACGTGCGCCAGCTCGGCGTAGAGCCGCGCTTTCTCAGCGATATTCATCGTGGCGTGCTGGGTCCAGACCACGTCAAAGGTCTGATCCGCAAATGGAAGCTCTAG
>DASTKI010000196.1:0-19252 GCA_035716045.1 Ktedonobacterales bacterium | reverse complement strand
CTGCGCCCTGCTCCAGGCCCCTCGCGCGTTCTACCGTGTTCTACCGTGTTCTACGCGGGCGGGATAGTCAACCCCAACGCGAACCCGCGCTGGCGGATGAGGTAGAAGCCGAACCATTCGTAGAGCCGGTGGGCGCGGGTGTTCGCTTCCTCTGTGTTGAGCACGATCTTCCATACGCCCTCGCGCTCGAAGTAGTGGATGGCCTCGGCCATCAGGCGCGAGCCGACGCCCTTGCCCCACGTGCGCGGATGTGTGGCGATCCGCACGAGGTAGCCAATCCCCCTATCCACGACGTTGAACTGATACCCGGCCAGGCCCTCGTCATCCTCGGCGACGACGAAGTACGGGTACATCCGCGCCGCCTCGATGAAAGCGTGGGCGTCGTGCCGCCAGAGAGGGTCGAAGCACAGCTTCTCCAGCTCGGCCAGCGGTTCCGCGTCCGACGGTCGGAAGGGGCGTACCCGAACGCTCCGCGAGCCTGCGGTCGGGACGGCGTAGTCGGTCTTGTCATAGGCGCGCAGCATGCTGACCAGCGAGAAGCCGTTGGCCTCCAGCGGCTCGCGCAGCCAGTCATTCTCGATGTCGGCGCCGGAATAATAGAGGCCGGTGACGCCGCTTCTGCGCAGCGGCTCGTACAGATGCTCCAGCAGCAGGCGCAGATAGTCGCGATAGCGATGGCCCTGGGTGGTGATGACGCCGAAGCCGCCAATCCAGGCGCAGGGCGGCGACATCTCGTTGATGACCAGGAACGCCTGGAGCGAGCCACCGAGCACACGCGCCAGTGGCCCCGGCGCTATGCTGAACGCCCCCACGCTGGGACAGAGCTCCACCAGACGGGCCATCTCGTCAGGCGAGAAGCGGTAATGGACGTAGTCGGAGGTGTCGAGCAGGCGCCGGGCCTGCGCCATATCAGCGCGTCGCAGTTCGCGCATGGTCAGCGTCTCAGACTCGATCATGGCAAGACGCCTCCAGATCGTCGCGCCGTGCGGTCGGTGGCGCCCCATCAGCCGCGCGTACTCGCGGCTGGCACGCCGCCAAGCGAGAAGAGCTCGCTGAGCGAGAGGCCGGTGTGCAGCCGGTTCACACAGTCCGCGAGCAGGCGCCCGATCCCGACGACACGCAAGTTGGGCAGCGCGCTCACGACCTCAGGGCGCGGCTCGATGGTATCGGTGACGATGATCTCGGTGATCGCCGGGTGCGTCAACTTGCGCACGGCGTCGCCGACGAAGACGCCATGCGTCGCGACGACGCGGGCGTCGGGCAGCGCGCCCGCCGCCAGTAGCGTCTCGACCGTCTTGCGAATGGTGCCGCCGGTGGCGATGATGTCATCCACGATGACCGGCGCGCAGCCAGCCACATCGCCAATCACTGCCGCGATCTCGACTGAATCCTCGCTGGCGCGCCGCTTGTGCAGGATCGCGAGCGGCAGGCCGAGCGCTTTGACGAACTGGTCGGCGCGCTTCACGCCGCCTGTATCGGGCGAGACGATCACGCTGTTGGCGGGCAGGCGCGGCTTGAGGTCGGCGGCCAGCAGATTGACGGCGGTGGAGTGGTCCATGCCGATGTCGAAAAATCCCTGGATGGCGGGGCTGTGCAGGTCGAGCGCGAGGATACGGTCGGCCCCGGCGGTGGCGATGAGGTTGGCCACCAGCTTGGCCGTGATTGGCTCGCGCCCCGTGGACTTGCGGTCCTGCCGCGCGTAGCCGTAGTAGGGCGTGATCGCGGTGATGCGGCCCGCCGAGGCGCGGCGCAGCGTATCGAGCAGGATCAGTAGCTCCATCAGGTTCTCATTGGCCGGCTCGCTGGTGGACTGGATCACGTAGGCGTCGCGCCCGCGCACGCTCTCTTCGAGCTTGATGTGGATCTCGCTGTCGGCGAAGCGTGTGAGGATCGCGCCGATCTGCTCGATCCCGCCATACTCCGCAACCCGCCTGGACAGCTTGTAGGACGCGCTGCCCGCGATGATGCACGGGGGCAGCCCATAGATCGGAATGCGCCCGTCGCCAGTCTCGACACGCTCACTCTTGCTACTCTGTGATCTCGTCATCTCCGCATCCGCCTCCCTTCTCACCTCATCTGGAGCGCCTGGTCTCCTGGTTTCCGCATCCTATCTATCGCATCCTATCTATCCGCTCTATCCACGCCCCGCGGCGCGCGCCGCCGCGCGACCAGAGGCGCCTCGCCGCCTGCCGTTCGCGCGCGCGTCGCCGTTCGCGCGCGGGTCATTGATTGGGGCGGTCGGCGCGTCGCCCCGATACTGGTTGGTGATCGGCATGCGCCGGTCGCGCCCGAACGCGCGCGGGGTGATCTTCACGCCTGGAGCCCCTTGCCGCCGCTTATACTCGCTGTGGTCCACCATCGTCATCACGCGGCGCACGGTCGCCTCGTCGAAGCCGAGCCGTACGATCGCGTCGAGCGAGCGGTCCTCCTCGACGTATGCCCGCAAGATAGGGTCCAGTGTGTCATACGGCGGCAGGGAATCGGTATCCATCTGCCCGGGGCGCAGTTCGGCGGAGGGCGCCTTCTCGATGGTGGACCAGGGAATCAACTCGCGCCCCGCCTGCGCGTTGCGCCAGCGCGCCAGATCATACACCAGCGTCTTGAAGACATCCTTCAGCACCGCGAAGCCGCCCACCATATCGCCGTAGAGCGTCGCGTAGCCGACAGCGACCTCTGACTTGTTGCCCGTCGTCAGCACGATCGCGCCGGTGCGGTTAGAGAGCGCCATCATCAGCATGCCGCGCAGCCGCGCCTGGAGGTTCTCCTCGACGAGCGTGGACGTCGTAGGCGGGAAGGTCGCCAGTGGCTCGCGCAGCGTCTCCAGCCCGGCGGCGAATATGCCCTCGATGGGGATCGTGAGGAAGCGCAGGCCCAGATTTTCGGCCAGCTCGCGGGCGTCGTCGCGGCTGCCCTGCGAGGAGTAGCGCGAAGGCAGCGAGACGCCGGTGACGTGCTCCGACCCCAAGGCGTCGGCGGCAATGACGGCGGTCAGCGCGGAGTCTATGCCGCCGGAGAGCGAGATTAGCGCCTCCTTGAAGCCGCCCTTGCGCACATAGTCGCGCGTCCCAACCGTCAGCGCGCGATAGACCTCCGCCAGCCGGTCCGGCGCTGGCTCGATGCGCCCTGGCGCGCCCAGCGCGGGCGCCCTGGCGTCCAGCACGGAGAGGTCGGGCGCGTGATCGCTGGGCGGCGGCGTGGTGGAGACGCTGATCCAGCGCGCCCCATCGCCGCGCGCGCTGTAGTCGCGGCGCTCTTTGCGCAGTCGTGGGTCGTGCAGGCGGGTGCGGAAGACCTCTTCCACATCCAGGTCCACGACCAGCAGATCCTCCTCGAAAGCCTTGGCGCGGGCGATCAGCTCGCCGCGCCCATCGAAGACGACGCTGGAGCCGTCGAAGACCAGCTCATCCTGCCCGCCGATGAGATTGAGATAGGCGACGATCGAGCCAGTGTCGGCGGCGCGAGTGGAGAGCATGCGCTCGCGGCTCTCCTGCTTGCCGGCATGGAAGGGCGAGGCGCTGATGTTGATCAGCGTCTCGGCGCCCGCCCAGGCCTGAAGGGTTGGAGAGCCGCTGGGATACCAGATGTCCTCGCAGATGCTGACGCCGACGTGTGCGCCATCCATGATGAAGATCGGCGTCTCCTGTCCGGCGCTGAAGTAGCGGTCCTCATCAAAGACGCCGTAGTTGGGCAGGTACTGCTTGTGGTAGACGCCGGCCAGCCGTCCCTCGCGGATCACGGCGGCGGCGTTGAAGAGGTCTTCCTGACGGTCCACGAAGCCAACGATCAGCGTCATTCTGGGCAGGCGGGCGCTCTCGATGATGACATCATCCAGCGCGCGCAGGTTGCTGGTGACGAAATCGGGCTTGAGCAGCAGGTCCTCCGGCGGATAGCCGGGGATCGCCAGCTCCGGCGCGCAGACGACGGTAGCGCCCGCCTTGCGCGCCGCCTGGGCGGCGTCGAGGATGCGCGCGACGTTGCCCTCCAGATCGCCAACGGTCGTATTGATCTGCGCCAACGCCAGCCGCAGCCGCCGTGGCTCCGCCGCGCCGTCCAAGCCCTCCGCGCGCATGCCCTCTGCCATGGTCGTCTCTCCCCAGGTATCGCCATGTCGTCGCCAGCTTCAGGGACGCCAGCCTTGCATCCCCCTGTATAGCATAGCATCCGACATCCGGCGGGCGCGTGCAAGGGCGCCGCGCGACCACTTCCGGTTGGTTGGCTTTGCGCCAGGGCACTGCATACAATAGCGCCATCATCCACAGGCAATCGCTGATGTTTTGGCTTCGGACGCCAGCAAGGCAAATCTGCGGCGGAGCTGGATGCGCTGCCGCCCTCAGCGCTGGACCGCGCGTTTCGGGGGAGCTGTGAGGCTCCGCTAGTCCATATCTAATGGTTCGAATGGGTCCCCTGGCCACGCGATGTCCTGCGGCTCGCATCCCAGCGCCGCCGCTAGCTTGCGGATCGTCCTCATCCGTGGTTGCGCTCCCGCTTCGATGTCCATAATCGTACTCGCTGAGACGCCCGCGGCCCGCGCTAACTCCGACATGCTCAGCGCGCGCTGCAACCGCATCTGTTGCAGCGTCTTCCGCGGCTGCTGCGTCACGCCTTGCCTCTCGATCTCTGTGTCAGGTCGGATTTCCCCGTCTTGGCCCTTCATTGCTCCAACAATATATTGCAGCAAAACGCAGTGAATCTCATTGAAACAAACGAAACACAATGATAACAACGCAAAGAGGAACGTACCGAACGATTGAGGATGATTGACAAAACTCAGCCAGCACCGTATGATTGGGTAAACACAAAGAAAAACAAAGAAAAACAAAGAAACGCCATCAGGAGGAAGCGCAATGAACCCGCCCACCCGTACGCCACACCCACCAGCGCCAGATCGTCCACGCGCCATCTGGACGCCCGCGACATTCCGCGCCCGCGCGTTGGAGCTCATGGAGACGCACAGCGTCGGGTGGTGGTTCTGCCAGAGCGTGGCGCACGGGTTGACCGCCTCGCGGGAGCTCGCATGGATCGAGATCGCCGCGCCCTCAGCCACAGTAGCCAGCGCGCTTTATCGCGTGCGCTATGACGCGGCGCTTGATATCGCGACCTGCGCCTGCATCGCCGCCCAGCGCGGACAGCCCTGTTTTCACGCCGGAGTCGCGATTGTCTATGGCCGCGAAGCGGTGGCTACGCGCCGCATGACCCTGGCAAGGGCATAGGCGGCAATCGCGCTGGACTTGGCGTTTCGGGAGGGCTGTGAGGCGGGGCGACCAGATGTCCAGTGTCTGCGCCTGCGACACGGCAATGAAGATTGCGCCGCTCTTCGGCGATGCGATCTCGGCGCTGGGAAGTGGGAGCGAATGGTGGACTATCCCGTGAGTCCCGTCACGTATCCGCTGCGTATCTGCTGCGTATTCCGCCTTACGCATACGTATTGTGCCTTTATGCCTTGCGCGCGAGCCGTAGTGACTCCGTCCTCTAGACTCTGCTCGCTCAATCACACATCTGTGATCTCCACTTGTTTTGATACTGGTGTATCATCTACTCAAAGTTCCGCCTAGAGGAGGTCCAACGAACAATGGAAGACGATTTGGGAAGTGACCGCGGATGGAACATATTTGCTCGTGAGCTCGCATTGATTCTCAATGCCCGCGGGTACCGACTTGGACATCTTAACGATCGCGCCGGCATCCATCCACAGCAGGTGAGCCGTCTTCAACGCGCGCTACGCCAGCCACGCTTCAATGTGCTGTCCCCTGGCGACCTGGATCGGGTCATCAGCGCATTTGGGCTGACGCGGGAAGAAACGTTGCGTTTGCGCGCGGCTGTGCTGGCCACAGCCATCGAAGACATGTTGATGGATCGCATAGATGCGGAGGACGCGCTCAGCGCCTCCGAGCAGATCTTCCCGATTCTGCTCCGCGCGCTGCGTGAGCCAACGATGGCGACGCCTGCCATCGGCGCCATCAAGGGTGGAGTGATGAACGGAAGCGACAACGATGCGGGTGGGCTCGAAGAAGCGCTCCGATTACTGGATAGCGCGCTGCTGTACCTGCATCTCGCCCAAGATGTGGCGCCTGAGCGCGCAGCCCGCTACGGCTCTATCGCGCTCACTATCTTGCGAACGGCCAGAGCCCGTCTGGACGCGTTGACGCCAGACGAGCAATCCAGGGCGACATGGCAGGCCTGGCATGATGAAATTCTACGGGCTGAGCAGGCGGCGCTACAACTCACCGGCTCATGAGCGAGCTGATGAGCGCAACCTTTCTCCGCTGACAGTCGCAAGACAACGGAGGGCGCTGTCTCATCAGGTAGATAGTATTCATTCTACGGTCTGTTGGCTACCAGCGCGGTGATAGGCTACACTTCTCCTGGGGAAGGCGCCACGGCGCTATCGTCCACGCGTGGACCGCGGCATTCGACCTATCTTAACCGAGCTGATGGGTGTGGAGAGAGTGAAGGGGTCGTTATGGGGACGCCGGACACAGACTTCTACGCGGTGGCTGTCGGCGTGGGAGGATATGCTTCAGCCAATCTTCAAGACTTGCCCGCCACCGTCACCGATGCGCGGCTTCTTTGCGAGGCCCTGATAGACCCGCTGCTGTGCCACTACGCGCCTGAACGGACACATCTGTTGACCGGCGCGGGCGCAACGCTCGATGGCTTTCGCGATGAGCTCGCCTGGCTCGCGCGGGAGACGCGCCCCACCTCCACCGCGCTGATCTACTTCTCCGGTCATGGGGGTCGCCTGGAATTACCACTGGAAGCCGCCGCGAGCTATGAGAGCTTTCTCTGCCTGCGCGAAGCCGAGCCAGAGCGCCTGCGCGAGACCGCCCTCTCAGCCACCGAGTTTGCCGAAACCCTACGGCGCATTCACGCGGGACGCCTCGTCGTGGTCCTGGATTCCTGCTTCGCGGCAGGCGCGGCATCGTTCAAGGCGGTTGCGCCATCGGCCAGTGTATGGCGTGAGGGATTGACGGCTGAGGCGCTCGAACGCCTCGGCAAAGGATCGGGCCGGGTGGCCATCGCGTCGTCCTCCGCGTCACAGGTTTCGCTGGTGCGCGAACAAGGCGATGTGAGCCTCTTCACCTACCACCTGCTGGAGGCGCTCAAAGGCGCCGCGGGCGTCCGGCGTGATGGATACATCCATGTGCTCGATGTGTTCCATTACGTCAGCGAGGCGATTCGCGAGCAGGCGTCGCGTCAGACCCCGATTCTCAAAGCCGATGATCTCGACAGCAATTTCCCCATCGCGTTCGACCATGGTGGTAAGCCACGCATATCGTCCGATTCCGCGCCAACGGGTCTTCGTGAGGTGCGCGAGCGTATTCGCGCGGAGCCGCTGGCTGGAGCGGAGGCGCTGGAGGGGTTGAGTGAGCGTCTTCCGACCCTGCCAGATCGCCAGACTACCCGCACGGAGGTTGAGCGGTTGCGCGCTGGGTTACGCGAGATACAGCAGCGATTTGCGGCTTCACAGCCTGTTGAAGCGCTCATCGAGCGAGAGCGCATCATCTACCTGCTTCTCGAGCTGTGCGCGAGGTTGGAGGAGCGCGCCATACCCACAGCCTCCGCGGCGTCCGCCGCGCCCGATCAACGCGGAGCGAAGTTCATCATCAACGCAACGACGATGACTGGTACGCAGTTCGCCGAAGAGATCACCAATCACAACTACTTCGGACCTGGACACACGAAGAACGATTCCGATCCGGACGCTCGCTAGGCGGCAATCAGTGTATCCCGGGCTGGTCGATGAGAAGGGATGAGGAGAGTGGGAGACGAGCCACGCACGCCTGAGAACCCTGCCGAGCCTACGGCGTCAGCGCCCGCGAACGACTTACCCCCCAATGCCCAAGCAAGTTCGTCCACGTCCATATCCGTGGACAGTGAGAGAGTAGAGAATGGGCAGTTTGCGGACACCATCAACAACAACAACATCACGCTCGACGCCGCGGGGATGCTCGCGCTGGTAGCAGGCAATGCCGAAGGCGCGCTGGGGTCACAGGCCGCCACGCTTCGCACGGTATTCCAGAATCTGCTCGGCCTGTACGCGCAGAAGCCGCAGCCAGGGAGTAGCAAGGCGGAGCCCGAGGCGAGCGCCGGTCAGTCTTCGGAGCCGAATACCATACCGGCGACTGAACAGGAGCTGCGCGCCTGGTTTCATCGGCTTTCCGCCATGGAGCGCTGCCAGGTCCGCGCTACCGCGATCTTGCATGGGGCTCCAACGCACATCATATCCTCCGCGACCGCTGAACTCTATGCCGCCTGCTTTCCCAACGCGCGCGCCAAGGCCAAAGACGAGCCGCATGAGAGGGAGAAACTCCACGTCGGCGACACCATCCTGGAACACGCGCTCACCAAAGTCCGCTTTGTAAACGGCGCGCAGCGCCTGTATTGGATGGATGTTGACAGCGACGGCCAGTCGGAATTTGGGATTCGCGCGCTCAATCTGGTGGCCGATGAGATTTCCGGCGTCGCCGGTCTGCGTACGGAGAACGCCCTGCCAGTCATCGAAAAGTGGGTGGCCTCGGGGCGAGCCGAGGTATCCGCCAGAGCCGCCTATGCGCAAGGCGTCATCTGGCGCAGACTGGACCACGAGCGGCTGCGCTCTACCGTACGGCTTTGGGCGCGTAGCCCAAATGAATCCCTGCGCGTCTGCGCGGCGGTCATGGCGCTGGGCGCGTTCTTCGCGGAGCATGAGGAGCGCGCGAAGCAAGCGGCGACGCCAGGGGAAGGGGCCGCGGCGCCTCAACCCGCGATCGAGCGCATCGAGCGATACGACACGCTGCGCCTGCTCGCGCGCATGGGCAGCGATGCGCAGGGCCCGGCGCAGCCTGGCGTAGACCGCGGGTTATTCGCGGTCGCGGTGAGCGCCGCGTATAGCCTCATCGGGCTGGGCTGGCCAGATCACGCCGTAGATGGGCTTGATCGCCTGCTAGGACTCGCGCCCGCGTACGACTACGAGACGCCGCATGTAATCCCAGGCTATGTCTGTCTGCCCGCCGCTCTGGCGTACGCTGAGCTCGCCGCAGCGGGACGGGTGCGCCAAACCCTGGCGCGACTTGGGGCTCATGCGCGCAGGCTTGGGCGCAAGCCGGATCAGCCGCCTGTGACTGAGGCCATGCGTGAGCGGGATAGCCGCCGCAAAGATCGTCTGTTCAACACGGTGCTGGCCTTCGCTCTTACGACTGCCGCGGCAGGCCCGGCCTCGCGGCGCGCATGGACACGCTATGGCGCTAGCGACCACCTGGAGGATTCGCCTGCCTTCGATGCCCATGCGGGGCGCGACGTGCTGCTGGATGGCCTGCTGAGCTCGGGCGAGACGGAGCTCCAGTTCGACGTCCAGTCCTTGTTGTGGGCAAGCATGACCGGCGATACCGCCGATCTCGCCAAGCAGACGCTTGGTCTCTGGGCGAATCGGGTCGCTCAGGCGACGATTGAGGCGCCGGATTCCTGCTCGTCGGAGGCGTTCGTGCGCTTCCTGGTCACGCTCGACGCGTTTATCGCGCAGCGGGACACGCTCGCTCACTATTCCGGGCTGGGCGCGCTGGGCGCGCTGGGCGCGCCGCGCGCGCGCTATCGCAGGCTCCTAACCGACTGGTCAAACAGCGCCGCGCTAGACGAGAAGAAGCGTCGCGTCAGCGCCATGGCGCGCGATGCGCTAGCCGCCATGCCGGCGCTGTGATTGGCCAGGCAGAGAGCATTGCTGGCCGCGGATGCCAGCGCCGCGCCACTGATGAGAAACCGGCGCGCGATGCGTACATGAAATGGAGGATGGTTGGGGATGGCCAATAATAACCCAGAGACTGACGCGCTGAAGCTGGTGGAGACCTTTCCCGTGCCCTCGGGGCGCTGGTTCCTGCCGCCAGCAGTGGCCAACGATGTCGGCTACAGCCTGCAAATCTACTCTCCTACAGGGCAGTTCAAAGGCGAAGTGCCGCCAGGAGGAGTGCAACAGCGGGCGCGCGAGGGCGATCAGGTGCTGCGCATCAATCTCGGCCAGCACCCCCTGGAGATCAAGGGGACGTTGAAGACCAAGGATGGCTTCACCCGCGCCTATTCGCTGACGCTGCTCATCAAGGTAGATACCCCAGGGGTCTTCGGCGTGCTGTATCGGCAGAGCACAGACCCCGTGGCGCAGTTGCGGATCGGCATGGATGACCAGTTGCGCAAATGGGCGATAACGCAGAACCACGATGACATCAACGAGCTTCTGATGGGCCAATGGGCCAGCACGTTCGCCACACTCGAATCCGCCAGGCTAGGTTTCCTGGTCGTCAGCGTCAAGCAACCGAACGTTGAGCTTGACCCACACCCCGCCGCGGAGCGAGCGAAGGAGCTCGCGGAGAGGTTGCGCCAGCTGGACCTTATTGTTCAGACGCGGGTCAATAATGAGAAGCGCGAGGAGGAGGCGAAAGACGCGGAGGAGGCCCGGAAGCGGAAGGAGTTGGATGCGTTCACCGATAACCGCATCGGAGCGCAGACGCGCATCACTCAGGTCATGACAGAGGAATACACGCGGCGATTACAGCAAGCGATGAGAGACGGCATTCCGCTCTCCGACCTCATTCGCGCAGACCCTGATTTCGCGAACTGGGCCGCCGGCCAGTTCCCCGCAACTCCATCTCAAGGGCAGCTTGGTGGGCCTGCCTCAACCCTCTTCTCGCTGCCGCAAGCGCCACTAGACGCCGCGCGCTCAGTCAATGCCGCACCAACGGCGCCTGAGGGTGGCCCACGCGAGATTCCCGCGCTTGGTATAACGCTCGCTCCCGTCACATTGACGGATGAGCAAACCTACTTCGCGGAACAAGCGCGCCTGATCGTTGACCGGGCCTATGTCATCCAGCGGATAGACACGGGTATATCAACGACTCAAAGCCAGCTAGCTCCCAATGATATCATCGTCCAGGTCGAGGGGCAGAGCATCCAGGATATCGCGACAGTGGCGCGTACCATCGAGGTCGTTGCCACTGCCCCGAATGCGCGGCTGAAGCTCCACGTCTTCCGCGGCCTGGAACATTTTGACGTGGAGGCATCCCTTCCGCCCGCTCGCTAACCTCCATGACATGAAATGAGCGGCGCAGTCGCTGGCCACAGACTGTTCTGGTCCGGTGGCTGTCGCTACCGCGCCCCTGTCTCCCAGCGGGGGCGCGGTAGCGAGCGCTGCTCTACCTACCGAGAGAAGAAAGCCACACTGCATGCCAACTGACGACACTAACAACTCCCAGGGATCACAGGGATCACAGGGATCACAGGGATCACAAGCGGCCGGCGCCGACCAGACAAAGAAGACGGGCGCGTCCGGATCTTCCGCCGCAGGCGCGGCGGGCGCAAACGCCTCGCGATCGGACGGCAAAAGCACGGACACTGCGAAAACCACGAAATCCCGGCGGATATTCTCCGACGCGCTCGCGATTGACCCACGCTTCACCGGTATCCTCAAGCGCTTGGGCGTGGATAAGGTCCTGATCGAGGTGAGCAAGCGGCGGAAGTTCCTGGCGCCGTTCGAGATGCGCGCGGCGGTCAATCCCCAGGCGACCGCGCAGCTGGCGGAGCAAGAATACTTACGCTTCGTCCCGTTCTTCGACGGTGTGCGCAACGTGCTGGTGGTCTTGCCGCTCACGCTCACCTGGCTCTCACTGGCGGTTGCGGCGCTCGCCTATAACCAGAGTCTTCCGCGGATCAAGAACGCGACCAAGCCCGATTTCTTCCAGCTCTGGCAGCAAGGGTTCCCGCAAGTGAACTCGGTGCGCTTCTTCCAGTGGACGATTCCCCTCGTCACACAGGACACCCACATCCACTACTGGACGTTTACGGATGTGGCGATGCTGGACGTCGCGATCTTGCTCGTCATGCTGCTGCTGACGACCTTCTCGCAACTCGCCATCGCCTCCGCGGCGCGCCGGTCGCGCGCGCTCGAACGGTATCTCAACCAGCAGCTTCACACGTTGAGCGCGGATTCCCCGTTGTGGTCGCAGACCATCTCCGATGACCAGCCGCTCTGGGTGGCGCAGGTGCTGCCGGCGATTGACGCCTTGACGGGCACGCTCTCCGACATAGACGCCTCTGTCGAGGCGTTTGGCAAGCGTCTCACCGAACAGGGTGAGGTCGTCGAAGCGGCGGTTGCGAGAACCGGGACCGTTCCCCAGGCAGTAAGCGATCTGCTCGTGATATACAAGCAGGCGGCTGCGATGCAGGATGTGCTCCAAAAGGCGCTTCCAGCCATTCAGCAGAACCTGGCGTCGGTAGGCGACAGCCAGATGCGGACGACAGCGGATTGGACCCGCATGACACAGCAGCTTGGCATCGCCATTCGGGTGATTGCGCAAGTGGGTGACATGCTCAATCACTCCACCACCCTGATGGACGCGGTCCGCAGATCAGAAGCAGAGTGGGCAGGCGTGTTCGAGGAGCCGCAGGAGCCGTGGTGGCGACGCAGGTGGCCATTCCGGCGGTAACTAAGCCGGTTCGGCCACGTGGCCATTGTCTATTGGGTGATCTCGGACGGAGGGGTATGTGTCGAAGACGGTTCACCGGCGCACCCATGACATTTTTTCGCTAGCGGGCTGGCTCTTTGCCGACTTGCTACTTGTTCTGACACTCGTGTTTCTCGTCTCAGCCGCGCCATGGCAACAAGTCAATCCACCGCCGCCACCGCCGCTGATTTGTGGCGTGGAGCAGCATTATCAGAAAGTGTTCGTGTCAACGAGCGATCCCAGCGGCCTCATCAGTCACACCTCGCGCGGCGTCCGAACCTTCCAGAATGGGCTGCGCAACAAATTGGGGCCAGCAAAGGGCAAAGTCGCGGGGCTTGTCGAGGTCTTTGGTGGGGGCTCTGTTACACATGGCGTGGCGCTGGCTACTGGCGCGATTGGAGCCATGAAACAGATGCGAACCTCAGGATATATCTTCACGTCAAAGACGGCGTATTTCCGCCCACTTTGGAACGGACAACTCTCGGACAATACTGTCGAAGTGGATGTGTTCTACTTGATTCTTGCCACATCGTGCAAGAGTTGACCGCAGCATGCTTCCTATATTAATGGGTCGCGTGGAACGGTATCGCTCCGCATGGCGGCATGGCGCCCCTCGACGCTACACATGCCATCTCCTTACACCGGCGCCAACGTCACGGGCACGGCGTTGAGGATCGCGTCGCCAGAGAGCGGCTCGATCTCGGCGTCGGGAATCAGGCGGTTGAGGCTGACGCCCGCATGCTCGCGCGCCACGCGGAGGCGTATGCCTGGCTGGTCGTGGCCCCAGCCATGGGGCAGGCTGACCACGCCCGGCGCGATGTCGTCCGTCACGCGCACCGGCGCGACCAGCGATGCGGCGGTGGAAGTCACCCGCGCCCGCCCGCCATCCGTCAGGCCCAGCCGTGTGGCATCGGCAGGGTTTACTAGCAGCGTGCAGGCGTCGTCGCCCTTCACCAGCAGCTCGACGTTGGCCATCCAGGAGTTGTTCGAGCGCAACTCGCGCCGCCCGATGAGGACCATCTCCGGCTGCGCGCGCTCAAGCGACGCGCGCAGCCGCTCCACATCCGCCAGCAGCGGCTCGGGCGCTAGCTCGATCTTGCCTGAAGCCGTGCGCAGGACTTCGGGGATGCGTGGCCGCAGCGGCCCCAGGTCTATCCCATGTGGCGCGGCCTCCAGCGTGGCCAGCGTCAAGCCGCCAGGGCGCGCGCCGAAGCCATCGCCATACGGTCCTACCCGTAGCAGGAAATCCAGCAGACGCTCAGGGCCGCGTCGCGGCGACAGGAGGCCCAGCAGCTCCGCCGGGTCGCGGCCCTCCACCGGCGAGCCTTTCTGGCGCGCTTCGCGGGCGATGATCTGGCCAGCTACGTAATCATCTAGCGCGGCCACGGGGACGCTGGCGCCCTGCCCGGCGAGGACGCCCGTCAGCCGCAGCAGAATCTCCCACTCATCCAGCTGTCCCACCGGTCGCTGGAAGACGGGTAGCGAATAGTGGGCGATGTTGCGGATGGAGAGCTGGTAGAAGGCCAGGTCGTAGTGCGCGCGCTCCAGCGGCGAGGGCGGCGGGAGGATGACGTTGGCGTGGCGCGTCGTCTCATTGAGGTAGGGATCCACGCAAACCATCGCGTCGAGCGTAGCGAAGGCGGCGGCCAGCCGGTCGCCATTCGGCGCGCTCAGCGCCGGGTTGCCCGCGATGGTGAACAGCGCGCGCACCTGCCCCTCGCCCGGCGTCTCGATCTCCTCCGCGAGGCAAGCGGTGGGGACCTCGCCCAGCACACGCCATGCCCCACGCACCCGGCTGCGCCCCGGCCCAAGGCGCCAGCCGCGCCCGCGCCCCGGCTGGCCGCTGGTATTGCGCGCGCCCGCCGCGGCCTTGGGGAACATTGCGCCGCCCTCACGGTCCAGATTGCCCGTCAGCGCATTCAGCGCGTCCACCAGCCAGTTCGTCAGCGTGCCGAACTCTTGCGCGCATGCGCCGATGCGGCAGTAGACGACGCCCCGCGTGGCGGCGGCCAACTCGCGCGCCAGGCGACGGATCGTCGCGGCGTCTATTCGGCAGCGCGGCGCGACGGCCTCCGGCGTAAACGGCTCCGCCGCCACGCGCAGCGCTTCAAGACCGTTCAGATGCTCGGCCAGCGCGCCAGGGTTGACTAGTCCCTCGGCGAAGAGTGTGTTCACCATCGCGAAGAGCAGCAGCGCGTCAGTCCCCGGCTGGATGCGGTGATGCTCGTCGGCCTCTTGCGCGGTGCGCGTGCGGCGCGGGTCAATCACCACCGCCTTGCCACCGCGCGCCCGCAGGGTGCGAATGCGGTCGCGCATGTTGGGCGCGGTCATCAGGCTGCCGTTGGAGACCAGCGGGTTGGCGCCGATGATCAGGAAATAGTCGGTGCGGTCCACATCGGGGATCGGGATGGTGAGCGCGCCGCCGAACATCAGCCCGGACGAGACGTGCTTGGGCATCTGGTCTAGCGTCGAGGCGGTGTAGATCGAGCCGGCGCCCAGGGCGGTGAGCATGGGTGTGTTGTAGAGCTGGCCGGCGAGGGTGTGGACGTTGGGATTGCCCAGGTAGAACGCCACCGCATCTGGCCCATGCGCCGCGATCACCGGCTTCAGCAGCCGCTCGACCTCAGCGAACGCCTCATCCCACGACGCCTCGCGCCAGTCGTCGCCTGAGCGGATCATCGGCGTGCGCAGGCGGTCGGGGTCGGCGTCCAGCGCCGTGAGCGCCGCCGCCTTGGGGCAGAGGTAGCCGCGGCTGAACACGTCCTCCTGGTCGCCGCGGATGCTGATGACCTGGCGCCCGCGCGTCGTCACCTCCAGCCCGCAGGTCGCCTCGCAGAGCGGACAGGTGATATGGCTCACGCGCGTCTCGTCGGATGTCGTGCCCATCGGTCGCCCTCCTCGCCGCTCCCGGCGCCTCCCCTGTACGGCCGCGCCACGTCGCGCGTAGGGGCATGATACGGCGCTGCGCGGCGGTAGGTCAACGGCGCGGCGGTTGGCGAGTCGTATATTCATGGGTGATCGCTAATAGCTTCGCTTCTGAACGTCACGCTTCATGACCCCGCCATATCTGGAAGGAGGACAACTATGTCCACCCTGCCAAAGCATCTCTTGACTGCTGAGGAATTCGCGGCGTTGCCGCTCGGCGACATGCGCTCGGAGTTGATCGAAGGAGTACTGCATACAATGCCGCCTACGTTCGAGGATCGTGGCGAGTACACGATGAATGTGACGCTTCTCCTCGGACAACACGTGCGGGCGCACCAGCTTGGGAAGATGTATGCGGCGGAGACGGGTTTCCTGATCGCCCGGAATCCCGATACCGTACGCGCGCCTGATATCGCCTTCACTCGCAAAGAGCGCGCTCCTTCATCCAGTCCCGCGCCACGTTGGGTTCCCGTGATCCCCGATCTGGTAGTCGAGGTCGCGTCATCTGGCGACCAGCCAGCGGAGATACGCCAGAAAGCCGCCATGTGGCTGGAGGCCGGCGTGCGCCTGGTCTGGGTCGTCCTGCCCGCGGAGCGCGTCATCGAAGTCCACCACGCAGGACAGCCCGTCGCGACGCTCGATGAGTCGGCCACACTCGACGGCGCTGATATTGTCCCCAGCTTCTCAACCCCAGTGGCTACGATCTTCGGCTGATCTGCATCGGCGGATGTCGTGTCCATCGGGCGCCCTCCTCGCCGTGCCCGGCGCCTTTGTGCGGAACGCGCCGCGTCGCGCGGGCGCATGATGCGACGCGGCGGTCGGGCGGGTCAACAGCTGCATGGCGTTAGGGCTGAGTGGTGATGGTCACGACGCTGGCGCTGCTCAACACTTCGATGTCGTAATAGGGGGCGGTTTCCAAGAAGTTGGCGCTTTGCAGCCGCACATTGGCGCCCACGCTGGTGAAGGTTTGGTCGTCGAAGATAAAGTGGGACGCCCAGCCCTTGAGATGGACACGCGCAGCGGCGTCCTTGGGCCGTCGCACGAGAATGTCCGCCGCGGCCCCACCGATCAGTACCGGAATCGCGCCGGTGGGAGCGGGAAGCTCCAGGTGAATCACGCTGACGCCTGCCTTGATCTCCAGCCCGGCGAGGTTGAGGCCATCCGGTTCGGTGACAATCTCCGTCGCGCCGCCCTGGATCGCGATGCGCCACGGGATGGAGGCGCTGAGCGTCACCTCCGCCCTGCCTTCGCGCTTGCCCAGCGCCAGCAGACCCCGCCGTGGATAGCGGATGGCGACCATCGCATCTTTGGTCTTGACATCTGGAACAGCGCCCTCGAAGCGCGCCTCATAGAGATTGGCGCCGATATCGCCCGCACGCACGCGCAGCCGGGGAATCGCGCCGGAAACGGTAAGCTGGCCGCTCTTCAACTCTGCCAGCGGCGCTGAGAAGACCTTGCCCTCATCCGCGGGCGTCTCGCGCAGCCGGGCGATCTCGCCGCGCGTCAGCGCATTGCCGCGCTGGAGGAACTCCAGCAGCAGAGCGATCTGCTCGTCGTCGTAGCGCGCGATGACCTCATCCCACGCCGCGGTCATGGAATCCAGGGCGGCGCTGGCTCTGCGCGCGCCCTCCTGGCCTGAGGCCAGCCGGACGATCACGCGGCGACCATCGCTCGGATCGCGCTCGCGGCTCACCAGCCCGCCTTCCTCCAGGCGGTTGAGCATGCCTGTGATCGCTCCGGTCGTCAGCCCGGTGAGATCGGCGAGCTGTCCAGCGGTCGTCGGGCCGCCGCTCTCCAGGATGTCCAGGACCTGCATGTCTGTATCGGTCATGCCGTTGCGCGCCGCCGCCCGGAAGAAAGACGCGCCGAGCCCCATTAATTGCCGCAACGCGCGTGCGAGCGCCGCGCGCGCTTCCTGCCCATGACGTGGACTTGACATGACCACCCCCCGCTGGGTATGCTCTATTTAACTTAGTGAGCAAGATACTTTCTTGCGATATTCACTTAGTTAGTCACTGGAATCGAGTGAGTCCTCACTTGACGGGTCAGTGATTTGTAGTATGGCACGGAAAGGCGTCAGGCGCCATGAATGCGATCGAGACACGAGGATTGCACAAATCGTTCGGCAACCATGTCGTACTCGACGGCATTGAGCTGAACGTCGCGGCGGGCACGATTTTCGCGCTGCTTGGCCCCAATGGGGCGGGCAAGACCACGGTCGTGAAAATCCTGTCCACGCTGCTCAAGGCTGACGCGGGCACAGCCCGCGTCAACGGCTTCGATGTCGCCACCCACCCGGCGAAGGTGCGGGAGGCGATCAGCCTGACCGGGCAGTTCGCCGCCGTTGACGAGATCCTTAGCGGGCGCGAGAACCTCGTGCTGGTCGCCCAGTTGCGGCATCTCAAGCGCCCGCGCCAGATCGCCGATGAGCTGCTCGCGCGGTTCTCGCTGACCGACGCGGCCACACGGAAGGTGGCCACGTATTCGGGGGGCATGCGCCGCCGCCTCGACATCGCGATGAGCCTCGTCGGGCATCCGCCGATCATCTTCCTCGACGAGCCGACCACCGGGCTCGACCCTCAGGCGCGCCTCGAGGTGTGGGAGGCCGTCAAGGACCTCGCGGCGCACGGCGTGACGACGCTGCTCACGACGCAGTATCTGGACGAGGCCGAACAACTCGCCGACCGGATCGCCATCCTCCACGCGGGGCGGATCATCGTAAACGGAACCCTCGCCGAACTCAAGCAACTGCTCCCCCCCGCCAAGCTCGAGTACGTCGAGAAGCAGCCCACGCTCGAAGAGGTCTTCCTCGCCGTCATCGGCGCTGAGAGCGCAAGCAAATCAAGAGCAAATCAAGAGCAAATAACGGAGAAGGGACAACGATGACCAGGTATTTCTTCAGCGACACGCTCGTCCTGCTGGGACGCTCCCTGCGCCACGTCACACGGAGCCTGGATACCATCATCACGACCGCGCTCATGCCGATCGCCTTCATGCTGCTCTTCGTCTACGTGTTGGGCGGCGCGATCACAACCGGGACGCCGTCCTATGTAAACTACCTGCTGCCCGGCATTCTGCTCATCACCATCGCCTCCGGCATCTCCTACACCGCCTATCGGCTCTTCCTGGACCTGCGCAGCGGCATCTTCGAGCGCTTCCATTCCATGCCGATCGCACGCTCGTCTGTGCTGTGGGCGCACGTGCTGACCTCGCTGGTCGCCAATCTGCTCTCGCTGGTCGTCGTCGTGCTGGTCGCCCTGCTCATGGGCTTTCGCTCAGGAGCCAGCGTGTGGGCGTGGCTCGAGGTCACGGGCATCCTGATCCTGTTCACCCTGGCGCTGACGTGGCTCGCCGTCATCCCCGGGCTGACCGCGCAGTCCATCGACGGCGCGAGCGCGTTCGCCTACCCGCTGATCTTCCTGCCGTTCATCAGCTCGGCGTTCGTGCCCACCGCCTCGATGCCGGGTCCCGTGCGCGCCTTCGCCGAACACCAGCCGGTCACCGCGATCGTCAACACGATCCGCGCCCTCTTCGCGCAGCAGCCGGTCGGAAGCGACATCTGGGTCGCGCTCGCCTGGTGTGTCGGCGTCCTCCTCGTCGCCTATGCGCTGGCCATGGTGGCCTACCGGCGCAAGATAGCCTGAAACGCCGGCACGGCGTCCATGGCGGGCGCGGTGCGGGCATTCGCCGAATACCAGCCCTTCACGCCGACGATTGATACGGTGCGCGGCCTGCTGCTGGGCGCGCCGATGGGCGATAGCGCCATCCTCGCCGTCGCCTGGCTCGTCGCGCTCACCCTGGCTGGCTACCTCGCGGCGCAGGCGATCTACAACCGGGACCCAGTGCGATAGTCGTCGTGCCCG